>DATHKF010000499.1:0-13721 GCA_035489505.1 Bacteroidia bacterium
CTCACCGAAGCCGGTTACGTCGGCGAAGATGTCGAGAACATCATCCTCCGCCTGCTTCAGGCTTCCGATTTCGATGTCGCCCGCGCCGAACGCGGCATCATCTACGTCGATGAAATCGACAAGATCGGCCGCAAAACCGAAAACGTCTCCATCACCCGCGACGTTTCCGGCGAAGGTGTTCAGCAGGCTTTGCTGAAGCTTCTCGAAGGCAGCGTGGTGAATGTTCCACCGCAGGGCGGACGCAAACACCCGGAGCAGAAAATGATCCAGGTAAACACACGCAACATTCTGTTCATCTGCGGCGGCGCGTTCGACGGCATCGACAAAAAGATTGCACGTCGTTTGAAATCACAAACGATTGGTTATACCGCCAGCGTTGAAGAAGGTCATGTAGACAAAGACAACCTGCTGCAGTATATCGTTCCGCAGGATCTGAAAACATTCGGACTCATTCCCGAACTCATCGGTCGCTTGCCTGTCCTCACGCACCTCGATCCGCTCGATATTGAAACGTTGCGCAACATCCTCACCGAACCGAAGAACGCGTTGATCAAACAATACGTTCGCCTGTTCGAAATGGATAACGTAAAACTGTCTTTCGACAACGACGTGTATGATGAGATCGTGGTCAAAGCCATGGAATACAAACTCGGAGCGCGCGGTTTGCGTTCCATTTGCGAAGCCATCATGGTTGACGCGATGTTTGAAATTCCGTCCGACAACAGCACGAAGCGCATGAACATTACACTGGAGTACGCGAAGGAGAAATTGAGTAAGGCGAAGATTGAGAAATTGAGAGTGGCGTAAAAAAATGGCCGCAGAGGCGCTGAGACGCAGAGGTTCCGCAAAGGATTCTCTGCGTTTTTTGTTGGTAATTATTTTGTGCCGCTTAGAGGCTTGGAGACTTCGTGGCAATTGTTTACTTTAGTAATATAAAACAACCCATGAAAAGAATTATCGTAAATGTGTCCGATGAGAAGTTCGACGACTTCATGAAAATAATAGAATCCCAGGGCTTAAACATCGTGGAGGAAGATTTTGAAATTCCGGAATGGCACAAGGAGATCGTACGTGAGCGGATCAAAAACACGAAAGAAGAAGATTTTATTCCCTGGGAACAAGTGAGAAAAGATCTGGGGATTTAGTAAAATCGTTTCGTATTGATTTTTACCTTTAATCATCTAAGTATTGAGATATGGCCAAACAAGTTCAATCCAGCCGCTCCAACAGCACTAATTACACTTCTGGTGGAAAATCCAATAAACGAGCAAAGAAACAAGAACGTGCGATTAGCATCATCCAGGGAATGGACGACGCCCGGTTAGACGCACTCCTACTGATCCTTGACCCACCAGCGGAAGATGATTATGAATTTTCCCAGGAAGACAATACAATGATCAGTGAGCGTTTCGAGCGCTATGAAAAGGGAAAAACAAAAGGAATGCCGGCGTTGGAGGCATCCAAACGCATACGCGCTAAAATTCTGAAAAAGAAATGAAGTATACTGTCATTATTGATGATGCAGTGTACCCCGAATTAGAAAGATGCGCGGTTTGGATGGAAACACAGCGGTCCGGGTATGGACTATTGTTGTTGAATGCGTATGATGAAGCTATATATCATCTTGAAGCATATCCATATTCACATCGGATAAGGAAGAAGAAGTGGCGAATAATCAAACTAAGCTGGTTTAACTACGTATTGGTTTATAAGGTGTATGATGAGACTGTTTTCATTGGCCGACTAATCCACGCGACGACGAGTTCAAGGAAAAAATATACTTTTAAATCAACCAGGTATTGAAATATGGCCAAACAAGTTCAATCCAGCCGCCCCAGCACGCCTAATTATACTTCCGGCGGGAAATCCAATAAACGAGCAAAGAAACAAGAACGTGCGATTAGCATCATCCAGGGAATGGACGACGCCCGGCTAGACGCGCTCTTACTGATTCTTGATCCACCGGCGGAAGATGATTATGAATTTACAGAAGAAGATAAATTGATCATCAACGAACGTACTGCCCGGTATGAGAGTGGTGAGGATAAAGGCATTCCTTCAGATAAAATGGTCAAAGAATTGCGCGCAAGACTTCGTCGTAAAAAATGAGTTACCCGGTTATCATTTCCTCCGAAGTTCGACTGGAGTTGATCAAAGTACAGGATTTGCTGGAATCAGAACGTGCCGGATACGGAATCCTTTTCGCGGATTCATTTGAACAGACGATTAATCTAATAGCGCAGTTTCCATTTTCGAACCGCATCAGAATCAAAAAATCCCGTGCAATTCAACTTCCTCGATTCAGCTATCTCCTGGTCTATAAAGTTTACAACGATGTAATTCTCGTTCAGCGAATGGTTCACGTGAAAAGAAGTTTGAGGAAGAGATACGGAACTTAGTGTGACTCACATCTTAGTTACTTCCCTCGACGGACTCAGGACGGCACCACTCTCACATACCGGATAAACGTATAATCATACGCGTGCTTCTCATCCTTCTTATGCTCCTCTCTCCATTCTTCTTTCCACACATTTAAATCAATCTCTGGAAAAAAAGTATCCGCCTCAAAACTGCGATGCACTTTCGTGTAAAGAATTTCATCCGTGATATCCAGCGTTTGCCGGTAAATTTCTCCGCCGCCGATGATACAAAGTCTGTCTTCTCCCCTGCTCTTCGCTTCTGCTACCGCTGCTTCGATCGTCGGAACCACAACTGCACCCGGAGCTGAATAATTCTCCTGCCGCGTAACAACAATGTTTGTACGGTCCGGCAACGGACGAAACTTATCCGGGATCGACTCGTAGTTTTTTCTGCCCGTCAGAACACAATGCCCAACAGTCTGATCCTTGAAAAATTTCATGTCGTTGGGTAAACGCCACAGCAACCGGTTGTCTTTTCCGATGGCATTGTTCTCCGCAACGGCTACTACAGCTACAATCCTCATGGTTCTATCCATTATCAATTTGTTTCGAACGAATCGCGCAGCGATTCCTTTGCGGTCTTTGCTATCTAACGCGTAACCTTTGCGATTTTCTTTGCGCTCTCTGCGGCTTTGCGTCCATTAAACCGCCACAGCCGCCTTAATATGCGAATGCGGATCATACCCCTCCAACACACAATCCTCAAACTTGAAATCAAAAATATTTTTCACATCCGGGTTGATCTTCATCGTTGGCAACGGACGAAAATCGCGGCTGAGCTGAAGCTTTGTTTGTTCGAGATGATTCGAATACAAATGCGCATCGCCCAGCGTGTGTATGAACTCACCCGGTTTCAGATCGCAGACCTGCGCCACCATCATAGCGAGCAATGCATACGAAGCAATGTTGAACGGCACACCCAGGAAAATGTCCGCGCTGCGCTGGTAAAGCTGGCAGCTGAGTTTTCCATCGGCCACATAAAACTGGAAGAACGCATGGCACGGAGGCAGTTTCATTTTATCAATCTCGCCTACGTTCCAGGCGCTGACGATCAGGCGACGTGAATCCGGATTCTTTTTGATCTGTTCAATCACCTGCGTGATCTGGTCGATGTGTCTGCCATCTGCAGCCGGCCACGAACGCCATTGCGAACCGTACACCGGACCGAGATTTCCGTTTTCATCTGCCCATTCATCCCAGATGCTCACGCCATTCTCTTTGAGATAAGAAATGTTCGTGTCCCCTTTCAGGAACCAAAGCAATTCGTGAATGATCGAACGCAGGTGCACTTTCTTTGTGGTGAGCACAGGAAATCCTTCTTCAAGATTAAATCGCATCTGGTAACCGAAAACGGAAATGGTTCCGGTCCCGGTGCGGTCTGTTTTTGTTGCGCCGTGTTCGAGCACGTGACGCATGAGGTCGTGGTATTGTTTCATTGTTTCTGAACGAATAATTTTTTATCCATCGATTCACTGACCGACTGGAGAATATTTTGCTGAACCACGGTTAACCGCGTGAGTGCATCAATAGCCGGCACGTGATAGAAATTGTCTTTCACCCATTGCTCTTTATCAACCATCGTGCTCTTTACGGGAATTCCAAAAGCAACATCTGCGTGCAATACCTTCGACCGGTATCTCCACAAACGGTCGTAGAGTTCCATGCCTTTCCCGGTTGGATTTTGCACATCCGGTCCAACCATAAACCACGATGGTGTATCGTATTCATCGGGGTGAATCAATGGACCCTGTTCAGCGCGAAGTGGTGTCAATCCGTGATTGGAAGAATTTGCGAGTTCCGCTTTCAGTTCTTCAATGTAAGTGATCACGTCAAACGCTTCGTCAAAATAAATGCGCGCGGCAGAATCCACGGAAACATTCGCGGTGTCTCCATGAAATACATTGCTCCTCTCAGCGACGTTGCTCATCAATTCCGCGTACGCACTATCCTGCACGTGATATGTTGCGAGATGTTCTTCACCGAATTCGATTCTCTCCTGCGCCTGCGTCCACCCGGTACTGAGTGAAGCAAAAACAATTACTACCAGCACTGTAAAAGGTGAAAACCATCGGGTAACAACGCCTTCCTTTTTCGATGAGACCATAAACAGTACCAATGCTACAAGTGAAAATACCACGCCCTGAACCAGGATCGGGAACGGGCCGGGCCACGACATCGCCGCAAACAACAATCCGATCTGTAGCGCTGCCAACCCGAACCAGGTAACAAGCAGGGACGCACGACGCATGCCGTTTTTTGTTTCTTTGAAAAGCGACGCAAGATGCAAAGGCAATGCAACTACGCTGAAGATCGAAGTGAAAATCAAAAAGAGAAACGATCCGCCCGGAAAACCGGTCAGCTTCATCACGGCTGCGAGCACAGCGAAAACCGCACACACAATTCCAACAATTAACGCAGCCTTTCGCATGATTCAGATTGGTAAATCCAATGCAAATTTACCAAGACGGGCAAGAGAAACTGCCTTGAACGGGATGGATTATCAGCTAATTTATTAACGCCTGAAATGATTGATCTCCAGAAAATGAAGTATTTGGGTGAATTTCAGAATCCATTGAATTTTCAATAATCAATGGGCATTTCCTGAATACTCCTTCCCGGAAATTTGTTCAACGTAAAATTCCATATCCGTTCTTCCTTGTTAATTTTAGGAATATATCCCATCCGAACAAGCAATGGCTAATCAGCACCTGATAATGCATGCAAAAAATTACCACGGCGGCACGGCGACACAGCGCTCCATGTTTGATAACCATTGCCCGCGTCGGCACGGCGCCGGTAAATATCACTTCGTGATATCATTACACAAGTACATTTGGGCTAACACGATTAAATCGCGAAGCGATTTGCGCCGTCGCCGTGCCGCCGCAGGAAACAAATTAAGCAATGCGCTGTGTCGCCGTGCCGGAGCCTGTCCTGACGCAGGAAGGATGGTTATTTAAATTTCAGTGCCTTGAAGGAGCAGTTACCTAATTTATACAGTGGACATACATCTTAGAAATATTTCTTACAAAGTAGATGCGCAGGAGCATGAAGCTGCATGGAACCATATCGGTGCAGGAAAGTGGGAATCCAAAACCTTTGACATCCTCGATCAATTTATTTCAAAAGACGATGTCGTTCTGGATATTGGCGCATGGGCAGGTCCCATTAGTTTGTATGCAGCGCATATCGCATCGCGTGTGTACGCTATTGAACCAGACCCTGCAATTTTTTCCCAGCTCGAAAAAAATGTATCGCTCAATCCGGAACTGGCCTCTAAAATCACCTGCCGCAAAGTCGCGATCACGAATCAGAATGAGTTTCTTCCCTTGTACGCACGTTCTAAATACGGTGAATCTTCTTCGAGTCTTTTAGCCCGAATAAGAGATGATTTGTTTACGGAGCGGGTACAGGGAATGACGATCAGAAAATTTATTGATTCTGAAAAAACAGAACAAATCGATTTTATCAAAATAGATATTGAAGGCGGAGAATTTTCACTGCTGCCTGGCCTTGCAGATGATCTTCAAAAAATGAATTTTCCAACGATCTATATTTCTTTCCACTATAGTTTTTTATCGGAACATCAATACCTGCTGAAAGTCAGATCGAAAATGATCTCCCGGATAGGAATGAAAATTGAAAAATATTTTCAACTCGATTTCTTCAGGAAAAGTAACAGGCGTGCGATACTGGATACACTTCGGCCGCTGAAAGCGTACAAATACGTTTATACCGATTCAGGACAAGAGATTAGTTTTTCTTCCCTCCTGTCTGATCCGTTATTGATCAAAAAACACAACCTGGTATTCACCAACAAGAAGTGGAATAAGATCAACTGAGTCGATCAATTCCCAGCCGGGCTGCTCGTCGAAATGTTGAACGAAGGTCCGAACACAATGCTGCCCTTGTCGTAATACGTGCGCGACTGGCCTGTTTCAGTATCATAAACAATAACTGTCCAGAGCGTTTGCTCCTGGTGGCTTACAGCAGACATGGTCATCTGGTATTTTCCGATTTTGTTCGTGCCCTCCTCAACGAATTCAGCCGGAGTTGGCGCCGCATGTGCAGATTGAATACTCAGGTTGAAAGCGGCCAGTGAAAGCACCAGCGCAGAAACACCGAGACAGATTTTGAAAATTCCGTTTACAGAAATTTGCATGATTGAAGGTTTTAGTTTGGATAAGAAAGATAAGAAAAACGGCCGCCGTGGACAATAGACGCAAAGGCGCAGAGATCGCAAAGTAAAAACGCAAAGGATTGTGGGGTCATGGCGAGGCACGAAGCGATCTCATCCTGGAAGAAGAGACTGCTTCGTGCCTCGCAGTGACCCGGACCTTTGCGATCTCTGCGCCTTTGCGTCTATTCTCAATGTCTTATTTCAGAAAGCTTTTCCGGCTCGTGCTTATGCCTGAAAAATATCGCGAAAAGAATCGCGACCACCAACGCATACAGCGCAAAGGTCAGCCAGATTCCCTGCCAGTCTTTCACACCTTCTGCATTGATAAAAAATGCCTGGATAATCAAGCCGCTCGCGAAACTTCCAAGTATGGCTCCAATTCCATTTGTCATCATCATGAACAATCCCTGCGCACTGGAACGGATTTTCGAATCAACCATCGTTTCTACAAACAACGATCCCGAGATATTGAAAAAATCAAATGCCATTCCGTAAACGATGCACGAGAGAATGATCATCCACAACCCGGTGCCGGGATCACCGTAAGCAAACAGTCCGAAACGCAATACCCACGCGAACATGCTGATGAGCATAACCTGTTTGATGCCGAACCGTTTGAGGAAAAACGGAATCGCGAGGATGAACAGTGTTTCTGATATTTGCGATATCGACATGATCACCGTGGAATATTTCACGACCAGCGAATCGGCATACTGTTCCATGTTGCCGAATTCGGAAAGAAATACATCGCCGTACATGTTGGTCAATTGCAATGCTGCGCCTAACAACATGGAGAATGCGAAGAACAATGCCATCTTGTAATTCGCAAGCAATTTGAACGCATCAAAGCCAAGCGTTGACCACAACGAGGATTTTTCGTCGGAGCGGTGTTGCGGCGGACACGCCGGAAGAGTAAACGAGTAGATCGCAAGAACTACGGCTGCAATTGCTGCGATGTAAAACTGGCCACCGTTGGCTTTACAACCGCTCAGGTTTGTTGCCCACATGGCCACGATGAAACCAATTGTTCCCCACACGCGGATCGGCGGAAACACTTTGATCACGTCCAGGTTATTCGCTTTGAGAATGGTGTATGCAACCGAATTCGACAATGAAATAGTTGGCATGTAACAGATCATCGCGATGAATATCATCCAGAAGAAAGAAGTTGAATCATTCATGAACGGAACCGCCATCAATGCAACCGCGCCCAAGAGGTGAAGGATTCCGTAAAGCCGCTCCGCACGAATCCAGCGGTCGGCGAGAATGCCGGTGAGCGCAGGCATGAACAACGAAGAAAGTCCGAGCGTAGAAAAAATTGCGCCGAACTCGTCGGCCGGCCAGTGCTTCGTTCCGAACCAGTAATTTCCAATAGTAATCAGCCACGCTCCCCACACAAAAAACTGGAGAAAACTCATTACGATAAGACGCAGCTTAAGATTCATCACAACGGATTATTGGTGATTGTCATCCCGAGCGGAGCCGAGGGATGCAGAAAACTCATTACGATAAGACGCAGCTTAAGATTCATCAGCGGGTGAAGAAATATATATGGTGAAGTTCAGTGGTAGCGGTAAGCGTCGTGCGACATTACTTCAATACAATCACGCCGTGTCGCTGTGCCGCCGTGTCGCCGTGGTTCCTTATTGCGATTTACGCTTATTCAACTCATCCCGTATCCTGGAAGCTTTCTCGTAATTCTCTTCCTCGAGCGCTTTGTTCAGCATCTCTTCCAGCTCTTTATCGGTCTTGCGTTGAAAATCGGATCCGCTGGTTACTTCCGCCAGCAATTCTTCTTCTTCGTCGGGCGACAAATCTTCTCCTGCTGCTTCTGCACCGGCTTCCTGTTCATCGTCGAGCACAATGCCTGCTTGTGAAAGAATAAATTCATACGTGTACACCGGGCAATTGAACCGTACTGCCAATGCAATTGCATCGGAGGTACGCGCATCAATTTCACCTTCGGTTGCACCGTTTTCACAAACCAGTTTCGCGAAGAAAATCCCCTCGATCAGATCGTAGATGAGCACTTCTTTCACTTCAACACTGAATGTTTCTGCAAAGCTTCTGAAAAGATCGTGCGTCAGCGGTCTGCTCGGTGTCATTTTCTCGAGCTCAATCGCAATGGCCTGTGCTTCGAATCCCCCGATGATAATCGGAAGTCTGCGCTTGCCTTTGGTTTCTCCCAGCACAAGAGCGTATGCACCGGATTGCGTCTGGCTATAGGAAAGCCCCACAATTTCCAGTTTTATTTTCTTCATGTCCTTACTCACGGGAGAACGGCATATAAATAAAGATAACCACTAATTCCGGACTAGTGTTGAGCTGCTTTGAATTTTTTAATCGCAGCAGTTAAACGAGGCACAACCTCAAAAGCATCGCCAATTACACCGTAATCCGCTGATTTGAAAAATGGTGCTTCTTTGTCCGTGTTGATCACGACAATTGTTTTGGAGCCGTTCACACCGGCGAGGTGCTGAATAGCTCCGGAAATTCCAATGGCGATGTACAGGTTCGGACGAATTGCAATTCCGGTTTGTCCTACGTGCTCGTGGTGCGGACGCCAGTGCATGTCTGCAACCGGGCGTGAACAGGCCGTTGTTGCACCAAGCGATTGCGCGAGTTCCTCCACAATTCCCCAGTTCTCAGGAGCCTTCATTCCGCGCCCTGCAGAAACAACCAGCTCCGCCTCCGGAAGTGGCGCTGTATCTGCTGAACGCGTTTTCTTTTCTTTCACCGTAACAACACCTTTCACGTTGTCGAGATTAACATCCATCGGTGCAACAACTGCTGTGCCTTCACCTGGTTTTACAGGGAAAGAATTTGGCAGCAGCGTGATGATTTTCTTTTCAGAATGAATCGTGTAATGCGCAGTTGCTTTTCCGGAATAAGCTGTTTTTGTGACAGTCATTTTGCTTCCGTCAACAACCGGATTGGTCACTGCTCCGGCAATGATTCCTGCTTTGAGTTTTACCGCGAGACGTGGCGCAATGGCTTTCCCCATCAGATCGTGTGAGAAAATAATCACACTGGCATTTTCAGCCTGTACGACCTGCTCAAGTGCCGCAGCCCAGAGTGCGCAATCTTCGCTCTCCAGTTTAGCGGAATTAACAGGAATCACTTTAGCAGCACCTGCTTTACCAAGTTCGGAAAGCAACGCCGCGTCCGTTTTACCATCGATCACCGCGGTAACCGAAGTGGAAAGACTCTGCGCAATATTCGCTGCATAATTCACCGCTTCCAGTGATGTCTTCCGGATTTTTCCATTCGCTGCTTCTGCAAAAACTAAAACTGACATATCTTAAATTTTCAATTTGTTATTTTCAATTTCCCATTGGTTGTTTCGCGTTCAGTCGGGGACTTGTCATCCTGAGCGAAGCCGTTGTCAGGCTGAGCGAAGCCGAAGCCTAAATCACCTTCGCTTCACTATGCAACAAATTCACCAACTCATCCATATTATTCGCATCAATCATCTTCACCGCTTTTCTTCCTTCTGCAGGCGTATAAGTATCCGCTGTTGTCAATGAAGACGGGTTCGACGCGGGAACAATCGTCAGTGGCTTTGTACGTGCAGCCATGATGCCACGCATATTCGGAATACGCGCTTCCGCCATTCCTTTCTGGCAACTCACCACAAGCGGAAGAGTACTTTCCACAACTGCAGTTCCTCCGTCGATGTCGCATTCCAGCGTAGCCGTAGTACCGTTCACGTCGAGTTTTGAAGCAAGCGATACGTAAGGCAATTGCAAAAATTCGGCGAGCATTCCGCCCACCATCGCACCGTTGTAATCAATGGTTTCTTTACCAACGAGAATAAGATCGAATCCTTTGTCATTTGCGTAAGCAGAAATCTGTTCTGCAACCGCGTATGCATCCGAAGGATCAAGGTCAATTCGCACAGCATCATCAGCGCCAATCGCCAGTCCTTTGCGGATAATGGCTTCATTCTCTACCGGTCCTACGTGCATGAGGGTAACTGTTCCTGCACCTTTCGCCTCTTTCAGTTCGAGGGCGCGCACCAGTGCATACCACTCGTCGTAAGGATTGATCACAAACTGTACTCCCTGTTTGTTCAGTGATTTATTATCGGGAGTGAATACAATTTTTGTGGTGGTATCGGGAACGTTGCTGATACAGACAAGGATTTTCATGCAATTGGAATTAGTGCGTTTTACAAGAGGTGCAAAAATAAGGTTTTAGAGGGTTTGGCAAAATGATTTTACACACCAAATTCTAACCGTTCCGTGAATTTAAAATCTGATAGAATAGTGAATATCAGCACATAACACTCTTGCCACTCCATTCAACGGTGCAAATCCTTGCCCAAACCTTATCGCGCAACAGATTGTTATCACTAAACGACAACAAACGTTTGAAAACGACTAGGCCAAAGTGAAGCTCTATATTGCCATCACATAATACTCAAACGGTGAAAGGCCGCATTTATAGGAACATAAAATCAAAAAACATGACACCTGACGACTCCAACAACGAGATTTCCAAAGAAATTAATTCTTCGTCGCAATTTGTTGAAACTGTAAAGCAATACCACAACAATATTAACGCCCAAACCCTATCTCTTTTAGAACGGGAATATTCGTTCCTGGACCGCCTTTTTGGAGGGAAACTAATTCAAGCTGTCACTGACCAACAACTCGTCCAGTCAAAAAATGAATTTGCTCTAATAAATAGAGCACATGAACTAAAAAATGAATACACTCTTGATATTATAAAACAAAAGTGTGTGGCCAATCTTACTGCAATGGCTGCCGAAACCAATAAGGCCTTAATAATTCGTGTTCAAGAAAACTTGAACGAGTTGCAAAATCAATCAAGAAATGCCTTCAAACTGGAAATGATTCGACTCAAAGAAAGCTACGAAGATGTTGAAGCTTACAAGAATGATACAAACTTATACCCTGCCTACAAGAGTTTTATTGATAAAACCAGAGATCGTCTTTCGAGGGTAACAGACAAACTTCTTACAAAATTTGAACAAGATGTAGACAAGATCATTGATGAATTTGGGCGTAAAAAGTGACATCGGACAATCTGAAGTCTCGGAATAATGAATTTCATTCGGCAAACGATGATTCGAATTAAAGACAATATATATAATCTTCTAATATGGTGTTCGGCTGCAGACAGAGAGATTTTAGAACTAGAAGAATGCAAACCCGCTGAACAGATCAAACATGCTTCTATAGGAGTGCTTTTAGTAATCACGGCATCTATTGCTGGTGTTGCTGGGGGATATATGTTCATGCTTATTCTTCAAAACGTAATATCGGGGATCGTGTTTGGTATTGTATGGGGTGTAATATTTTTCTTCATTGACCGTTCTGTAGTCTCCAGCATCAGAAAGAAAAAAGATAGATTTGGAAAGGATTTGTTACTAGCCTTTCCACGGATTTTCCTTGCTTGCCTAGCCGCTACATTTGTTTCGTACGGGATGGATCTAAAATTCTTTGAATCAGATATTGATCTAGAAATCTCCGACCATGGCGATTCCTTACTCAATAGTTACATTAACCAAAACAATACGTACTTAAGCAGCAATTTTGACAACAACATAGTTGCCCTTAAAAAAGAGGTCAATTCGTATAAAGAAAATTTACCTGTTGAACTTCAAATAATTATTAAGGACTATAATCTTGCTCAGGAAAACTACGCCACTCTGTCTAAAGCTTTAAACCAAACTAACGCGAATTATTATCAACAAATTAGAAGCATTAAAGCACAATATTTTAAGGGTGATGAAATTTCAACATCTGATAATTCTAAGATATATACTCTCAACAATCAAATACGTAAAAACAATTTGTTGTTACAGGATCAACAGCAATCCTTGGATTCGTTAAACAGTTTAAAAGAAAATCGTATTCGAATTCATCAAGCATCTACAGATTCTCTGGAAAAGAAAAACAGTCGAAGAATTAAGCAAATTGAACTCGAAAGAGATAGCACTAGTCTACATTTTCATCTGGCTGAGGAAGACAAACAGGTTCTTCACAAAAACAACAATAAGCTCTCCGCCCGAATTGCATCGTTGGATCGGTTAACCTCTTTTGCGACAAATTATAGTAATTGGAAAACATCTTGGCAACTTTTTCTGCTCTTCTTTTCCATTGAGTTGTTACCAATCATTACAAAACTTTGTATGTGGCGCGGGCCATACGACTTTATTCTTGAAGCGAAAGAACATCTCGCTGAACAAAAAATAAAAATCAAGATGCTATTTTCTGACTCTGATGAATTTTCCAACATAGTTTCTTATGCCACACGATTTGAAGCTAAATCAAAATCACAATTTGAAAAAACGCAAACGATCTACAAAAACGTACATCAGTTTCTAACCCAAGAAACGAAACAACATAATCAATTTATCAAATTTGCACAAAATAGGTTTTCGGAAATCAGTAAATTGCAAGGTTCCCTAGACGATATGATTAAAGAAAAAGAAATAAAAACACTGCACAAGGACCTCGATTTATTCTACGATTACTCGGATAAAGCTTTTGATGAGTTTAATAAAGACGATGAAAAAATTTAATACTCCGCGCTATTCAGCCAGGGTTTTAAATAGTTTAATCGATCATAGTCCTTGAGAGTTATGGAGTAGGTTATTTGAGAATTTTCGATTTCATGTGACCAGCATTTCTTACATTTGCTCTCGAAATTTATGTACTATGAGAACAATTGCCTTCCGTGAAGCCCTGAGAGAAGCCCTGAACGAAGAAATGCGTCGCGATGAACGTGTGTTTCTCCTGGGTGAAGAAGTGGCAGAATACAACGGCGCCTATAAAGTGAGCCAGGGAATGCTCGCGGAATTCGGACCGGGCAGGGTAATTGACACACCTATCGCAGAACTTGGTTTTGCAGGAATCGCAGTAGGTGCTGCCATGAACGGTTTGCGTCCTGTGTGCGAATTCATGACATTCAATTTTTCGCTCGTGGCCATTGACCAGATCATTAATGCTGCGGCGAAAATGCTGAGCATGTCGGGCGGACAATTCAATATTCCCATGGTGTTCCGCGGACCTACCGGAAGTGCAGGACAACTTGCAGCGCAGCACTCACAGAATTTCGAAAACTGGTTCGCCAATACACCCGGATTGAAA
>DATHKF010000500.1:0-6841 GCA_035489505.1 Bacteroidia bacterium
AACGATCGAACTGTTACAGGCTATCCTCAATAACTGGACAATTCTACAGCGCAGTTCTGTACACGCCCTGCAAAGCACCTTCCTGCAGAAACAAGGCCGACTCAAAAAGACAGGCACGGACTGGGATTTATTGATCGAACGGGACTCCGCCGTAGAAATTCTCATTGACAAACTTCCGTGGGGTATATCCATGGTTAAGCTGCCATGGAACAACTTTATGATTCTCACGCAGTGGTGAACCGCGTCGCGATTTGAAGGGCGAAATTTTCTTTACATCAAATTAACTTTTTTTTGGGACAACGCTTGACTTTGTGTGATTTGATGTCATATATTGTGCTTGTAAATCGGATTCAGTCATAACCCTGACTTTCTCTATACGCTGATTTAATATGCTGTTACTGGATCACTTTCTTTCACTCGAGAACCGGGTGGGACGGGAAATCGTCTCCCCTGATATCTATGGTGATATTGGAGATGAAACACGGCAGGAAATCAAGCCGAAGAGAAAAAGAGCACTCACGTATTCTAGATCAACCCCAAAACGGCTGGTTCCCCCTGCCATTGATCCTGAAAATTTGAATTCTTCGCAAAACGATAATCTCGTTTTGACACCAGCGCAATGTTCCCCCATTACGTTTGGTTGCTGGGACTACACTGAGGTAGATTAACAAGGACCCTAGGTTAACGAAGCACGGAAAAAGATCATTTTTTCCGCGCATGAAAAGTGTTGCGTTTACTTTCAAAAAAAGGGTGATGGAAAATTTATCTGCACTTATTTCGAGTTTGACTCCGGGCGAAGAAAAACTCATTCGTCACTTTTACAAACTCCGCGATTTTGGTGAATTCCGAAAACGTGTTCAATTGTTCGATTATATTGCCCAGGGCCGTGCCAAACATGAAAAAGAACTGGCTGCGCACGTGGGTTATAAAACACCCAATACATCGTATCACAATTTAAAATCGCGGCTGAAGTCAGACATTATCTGCATCCTGCTGATGCAGGAATCGTCAGCGAAATTCAACACACCTTACGCACAAGCCATTTTCAGTTGCAGGCGCGCATTACTTACCGGTGAAATTCTTTTGAGCCGTGGTGTGTATGGCGAAGGACTCAGTCTCTTAAAAAAAGCTTCACGCATTGCCGAGAAATTCGAATTGTATGCCGAACGCATCCTGGTAGAAGATACCTTACGCAATCATCATGCAGTGGCACACGATACGCGTGAGATGAATGGTGGCACAGGAACGATCGAGAACAACTACCGCTTGCTGGGCAACATGATGCGCTCGAAAAAAGCGTTGTATGAAACTGTATTTTCTTCACTTGCGAGTGATGTACACGAGCCGCAGGCAGAATATCGCCCGGAAAAAATGCTGAAAGAACTGCACACGCTTGAAGAAGAATCCGACTCATCGCGTGTCAGTTTTTACAGCAGGCTTTCCCGGCTTAAAATATTAAACAATTCAGGAAATGTGGAAAGTGCACTGGAGTGTGCACATGAATTGCTGCAAGCCGCCGAACAGGATCCTGTAGTGATGTCAAAATCCAACCAGGCCGGCATTCACCTGGAAATGGCTACGCTCTATTTGCGTCGCAATGATTACGCGAAAGCCATCACGCATGCAGAAAACGCGTTGATTTTGTTTAAGCCCGGAATGCTGAACCACGTGCAGGCGTCAACAATTTTATTTTATGCGCAGGTCAATTCACTGATGTATAAAGAGGCCGAAAAAACCCTGGAGAACCTGCTTGCGTCAAAGAGCCTCAAGGATCGCGCGCACGGTAACCTGCTGAATAAATTGTACCTCGTTAAATCGTGGTTTCATTTCTCGAAAGGAGAAAAAGACCAGGCCGGCGCAGGATTGAAAACCTGCATCGAATTATCCAAAGAAAAAAGTAACTGGGCTACCGGTTATACACTGCTCGAATGCATGCTGCTTGTCGAAAAGCGATCGTTTGATGCAGCCATGTACAAACTCGAAGCGCTTCGCAAAGTAGTTAACCGCGGATCGAGCCAGGATCCGGGATCGCAACGCTCAACAGTCATCATCAGTGTGCTCAAGAAACTCATCAGGCACAATGGAGATCACCAGTCGTTGATTCATGCCAACTACAAAGAACTGGCACACTTGCGGACAGGTGAAGGAAAATGCGCCTGGGATTCCATGGGGTTTGAATTGATCCGCGTAGAAGACTGGATTGAAAACCGCGTGATCCGGAAGGCGGTGTAGATCAACCTGCACTGCTTCTTATCCTTTTTCTTTCACTGAATGGTCGTCGCTCACGTCAGAACGCGAGTGTCAAACCAATGTAGCCCGCGTAACTCTGCACGTGTGCGCGGTCGAGCACGTAATACTCATTGGTTGTTGTCGATTGACTCTTGTCGCTGATGTCAATCAGGCCAAACACACCGCGGAAGCCCACATCGATATGCGCGTTCCGGTTTGCACCCAAACCAAATTCGAGACCGGCACCGTACGCAAATCCAAGATCACCTTGCTTGACTGCAACAATTGCAGTTATGGTATCACTCTGGCTTCCGCCCGATGAAGTAACTTCTGATCCCACGTTGATCCCGATTTGCGGACCTGCAACAAAATTCAGGTTCACCGGGCTGGATTTGTTTGTGTTCAACGACAACAACAAAGGAATATTCACGTAATTCAGTTTCACTGTTCTGTCGAGACCATTGTCGCGATATTTCTGCGACATCGCCAGGTAAATAACTTCTGCCTGCATGCCTACATGCTCGTTGAAGTTTACCCCGATCAATCCGCCGTATCCATATCCCATGGTCAAGGTTCCGCGTACCACTCCGTTATCGGAAGTACGCACATCAAAGGCGGAAAATGTTGGCATAAATCGAAATCCGATTTCCATGTGGTGAAAACCATCGGATGAAGGAGCGGTGGTACCTGTCTCCTGCGCGTGTATCTGTGTTGCTCCAACCAGGGCCAGTCCCGCAACAATAGCTGTTAATGTTTTCATAGTCGTGTTTTTTGGTTCGCTGAAATAATTATTAAACTTTCTCTGGTGTTACAATAATTTTTCCAAACGGGACGCTTTCCGGATTTCATTCGACGGAATGAAGAAGTATTGCGATACGTGAACGCGATCCGAAGAAAATCAGCACGCGATGCGCGATCATGTTCAGGGAACAGAATTCACGCTTCACGCAAGATGTGTGTAATTCCGTCTACACCCGCAACGGGCGAAAAAATCATTCTCCAGCCAAAATACATTCGGAATAATTTTTGTCGCTTAGAATGAAAATAAAAACTGCTATGAGACCCATCTGGACAGGTGCTATTGGCTTTGGACTGGTGAACATCCCGGTTAAGCTATACAGTGCAACAGAATCAAGTACGCTTGATCTTGATATGCTTGACAAGAAAGATCACGCGAATATTCAGTTCAAACGTGTGAACGCCAACACCGGTCGCGAAGTAGCCTGGGGAAATATTGTGAAAGGTTACAGGATGCCCAACGACAGCTACGTGGTTCTCGACGACAAAGATTTTGAACGTGCGAATGCAGAAAAAACAAAGACGATCAACATCGAAGAGTTTGTCGACGAAAGCGAAATCGAAAGCATGTATTACGAAACGCCGTATTATCTCGAACCGGAAAAGTCAGGAGTACGTGCGTATGCCCTGCTGCGCGAAGCATTATTGAAAACAGGCAAAGTTGGAATTTCCACTTTTGTGTTGCGCAACAAAGAAGCAATCGCTGTACTTCGTGCCAATGAAAAAGTAATTATTCTCAACCGGATGCGTTTCGAAGAAGAAATCCGCGAGGCATCTGATCTTCATTTGCCACCGAAAACGGTGGTGAAACCTACAGAATTGAAAATGGCAGTTTCGCTGATCAGTCAGCTATCCGGGAAATTCGATATCAGCAAATACAAAGACACATACAGCGCTGCGCTTTTGAAAACCATTAAGGCCAAAGCCAAAGGAGTAAAACTGAAAGAGCCGAAAATGAAAGTGGTCCACAGCAAAACCAAAGACCTGATGGATGAATTGAAAGCCAGTCTTGCACCGGCTAAACGTAAACGCGCATCGTAGTGGGACTTCAAACGTATCACCAGAAAAGAAATTTCCGGGTTACACCAGAACCTGCAGGAAAATTATTGCGATCGAAATCGAAACTGGCTTTTGTGGTTCAGCGGCACAAAGCTTCACACCTGCACTACGATTTCCGTCTCGAAGCCGGTGGAGTTTTAATCAGCTGGGCCGTTCCCAAAGGGCCTTCGTTGAATCCGGGGGATAAACGTCTCGCTATGATGGTCGAAGATCACCCGTTTGAATACCGCAAATTTCATGGCGTGATACCGGAAGGAAATTACGGAGCGGGTATCGTTGAGATCTGGGACGAAGGCACCTGGTCCGACCCAGAAGATTCGTCGAAAGAAACAGCCGAGAAAAAACTTCGTGCCGGGATCAAAGCGGGAAGTATAAAATTCCGCCTGTACGGTAAAAAATTACGGGGCGAATTTGCACTCGTGAAATTGAAAAAGGGTGGCGACAATGCCTGGCTGCTGATCAAGCACCGCGATGAATTTTCAACAGACAAAAAATACGACAGCGAAAAAGAAACTCCGAAAAATTCGCCGATCAATAAATGGTTGTTGAAAAATTCAAAGGAGAAAAATTCAAAGGGTCAAAAGGCAAAAACCAAAAAGACGCGTGTTACAACTGCCGCTAAACAACCCGTGAAAAAAAAAGCCCCGGAAAAAGCAGTCCGCGTAAGAAAAGTACGCGCGTTGCCCGGAAAAAGCAGAAAGCTCAGTGAATACATCCACCCGATGCTCGCCAAAGAAACCGATCAGCCTTTCAGCGACCCGGGTTGGATTTACGAAATGAAATGGGATGGATACCGCGCTATCGCCGAAGTGAACGGATCGAAAGTGAGCCTCTACTCACGGAACGGCAATACATTCAACGCTTCGTATCCCATTGTTGTTGACCGGTTAAAAAAACTTAATCTCAAGGCCGTGATTGATGGCGAAATTGTTGTGATTGATGAAACCGGTAAATCGAATTTTCAGCGCCTGCAGTTTTACGGAACGGAAGGCGACCAGCACCTGGAGTACCGCGTGTTTGATATTTTATCGCTCAACGGAAAAAACACCAGTGACCTTCCCTTGCTGGACCGGAAAATGCTTCTGAAAAAACTCATCAAACGAAACGATGTGGTCAAATATTCAGACCACATTATCGAAAAGGGAAATGAGTTTTTTGAAGAAGCCGGAAAGCGTGATCTCGAAGGAATTATTGCCAAGAAAGCAGATTCCCTCTATCATGCCGGCAAGCGAACCGGCGAATGGCTGAAGATCAAACATCATAAATCCGAAGACGTGATCATTGCAGGTTTTACACAACCAACTGGTTCGCGTCAGCGGTTTGGAGCTTTGATACTTGCAGCAAGAGATGGTGATCAACTGAAGTATATCGGGCATACGGGTACCGGGTTCAGCAACGAAGCCCTGGAAAAATTGCACCGGAAAATGAAACCACTGATCATCCGGAAATCTCCTTTCAATGAAGAAGTGAAAACGAACATGCCGGTCACCTGGGTAAAACCTGTGCTTGTGGCGGAAGTTAAATTCACAGAGCGCACCCGGGAAGGCAGCTTGCGACACCCGGTGTTTCTTCGCCTGCGTACTGACAAGCACTCCAAAGATGTGACCATGAAAGCCATGAAAACGGTTTCCCCCAATGAAATTCCGAAACGCACACGCACTGCAGCTTCAAAAGGACGTGGAGTAAAATCCGCAGACGAAAAAGCATCCACTGAAAAAGATGACTTCATTGCGTTCGGGAAAACGAAAGTCAAGGTCACCAACCTGAACAAGATTTTCTGGCCGGAAGAGAAAATCACGAAGGGTGACGTGATCAATTATTACATCAGCATTTCGAAATACATTTTGCCTTTTTTGAAAGGGCGCCCTCAATCACTGAAAAGAAATCCGAACGGAATCAAAGACAGCGGTTTCTACCACAAGGATGCGGGCGATGAAGCGCCATCGTGGGTCAAGAGCAAAAAAATATATTCGGAGTCTACGAAAAAAGATGTTGACTACATCCTGTGCGAGAATGCCGCCACCCTCACCTATCTCAATAACCTCGGTTGTATTGAAATCAATCCCTGGCATTCCACCATTCAAAAACCCGACCGGCCCGATTACCTCGTGATTGATATTGATCCGTCTGATAAAAATACCTTTGACCAAGTGATCGAAACTGCGCAGGCGTTCCACTCCATTCTCAAAAAAGCAGGTGCAGAATCTTACTGCAAAACTTCCGGCGCAACAGGTCTGCACATTTATATTCCAACCGGTAAGAAATACACGTACGACCAGTTGAAAGATTTCGCGCATATTCTTTGCATCATGACGCAGGAACAACTTCCTGATTTTACAACCCTGGAACGCAACTTGAGAAAACGTGGCGATAAAATGATCTACCTGGATCACCTTCAAAACCGGCGTGGACAAACGATATCTTCAGTATACAGTTTGCGGCCGAAACCGGGAGCACCGGTATCCATGCCCGTGAAATGGACGGAAGTAAAACCGGGTCTCACCCCAACCGATTTCACGATACACAATGCATTAAAACGGATTGCGAAAAATCCTGCGGCGTTCAAAGAAATTCTCGGGAAGGGGATTGATCTGGAGAAGGTATTGGGTAAACTCGGTGTGTAAACAATGTGCTAATTACTAATTTGCTAATGTGCTAATTCGCCCCTCGACAGGCTCGGGGCGCGCCTGCGGCAGCAAGGTATTTTAAAGGTCCTTTCACTTCGTTCAAGGGACATGCGATCCCTCCGGGATCA
>DATHKF010000501.1:0-5220 GCA_035489505.1 Bacteroidia bacterium
CGTCTTGTTCAGATCGGTATGCATGGCGAATCCATTGCATTACCACCAGGTCGGTTGTGTTTACCAGTGACATTGGTGGTGAACTAACCCTGCAAGGGTTATATGGCTTTCAGGGTTGTTAAGGGTGTGGCAACCCTTGCATACCCTCCAAGGGTTATATGGCTTTCAGGGTTGTTAAGGGTGTAGCAACCCTTGCGCACCCTCAAAGGGTTATATGGCTTTCAGGGTTGTTAAGGGTGTAGCAACCCTTGCGCACCCTCCAAGGGTTATACGAGATTCCTCCGCGCCGTGTCGCCGTGGTGAGAAATTAAATCACAGTTTGCTTATTATACTTGTTGCGGTACTCAATCGGCGTCAACCCCGTAATTTTCTTAAACACTGTCCTGAACGCTTTCGTATCCGTATACCCCACATCAAACATCACTTCATTGATATTTTTCCGGCTCGATTCAAAACTCCGTTTCGCCGCTTCGATCTTCACACGCTGAATATATTCCGCAACCGAATTATTAGTCGCCTTACGGAAACGTCTTTCGAAACTCCTGCGGTTGATCGCAAATTTATCCGCCAGTTCATCCACACTTACTTTCTCCTGGTAATTGGCTTCGATGTACTCCTGTGCTTTCAGGACCTCCACATCCGCATGATTTTTTTGTCCCTGGAAAAGCATAAACGCCTGTTGACTTTCCCGGTCGATGTCAATGGCAAAATATTTTGACGCTAAAATTGCAGTATCGCGATCGGTATATTTTTCTACGAGATAAAGCAGGAGGTTCCAGTACGAATTTGCACCGCCGCTGGAATAAATGCGGTCTTCTTCGGTGATGATACTACCGTCGACCAGTTCCACATCAGGAAACATCGTGCGGAATTCATTGGCAAATCCCCAATGTGTTGAGCATTTTTTGTTGGCGATGAGTCCTGTTGCTGCGAGGTGAAATGCACCAATGCAAAGCGACGCTACTTCCGTTCCCCGCGAATATTGGTCAACGATCCAGGGATACAGCGCCTTGTTCTTTTCAAGAGCAGTGGCAATATCTCCTTTGGTGGGCAGAATGAAAATGAGATCCGTCTTGTCCACCTCACCAATGAGTTTGTCCGGGTGTACAGAAAACACATTGTTGTCGAGTTTAATATTGCGTGTAGCCCCAACAAGCTGTACTTCAAACAATGCTTCACGACCGGAAGCGCGCATGAAGTCGTTCACTGTATTAAACAAGTAATGTGGATCGGCAACGGCTTCTACTACCGCGCCTTCAGGCACCAGGATACTCACGTTTTTCATACCGTAAAGATAGGGCAGGCGATTGTCGCAATCAACCCCAGAGAATGTCGCTTTTACACATCCGGAATGTGATTTTACTGCCGCATCTTTGTATTGTAATCAATCAGTAATCGTCAATAACGACTCGCTAATCACTAATCAACCACTCGGCAATGGCACAAAGCATCTTCCTTAACATTCCGGTAAAAGACCTCGCCAAGTCGATGGACTTTTTCACCAAACTCGGGTTTACATTTAACATGCAGTTCACCGACGATACTGCGGCCTGTATGATCATCGGAGAGAACATTTACTCGATGCTGCTGACGGAGAAAAAATTTCGTGAGTTTACGACCAAAGAAATCACAGATACCGCCAAAACCGCGGAAATGATTATCGCGATCTCTGCTGAAAGCAATGCGAAAGTGGATGAGATGGTGACCAACGCAATCAAAGCCGGCGGAACTGAGACAGGTTCTCCAAAGGATTATGGTTTTATGTACCAGCGCAGCTTCCAGGACCTGGATGGTCATTTGTGGGAAGTGCTGTATATGGATGTAACCAAAGTGCCGACGCAGTAACTCTGAACCATTTAACTATCTAACTATATAACTGTTTATCCAATGGAAAAGCAAGCAACAAACACCATTACAGTAGAAGCATCAGTTAAAGCTCCTGTTGAAAAAGTATGGGAATTCTGGAACAAGCCTGAACACATTATCAAGTGGAACAGCCCATCCGACGACTGGCATTCACCACGTTCAGAAAACGATCTTCGTAACGGAGGGAAATTCTCCACGCGCATGGAAGCGAAGGACGGAAGTTTCGGTTTCGATTTCGAAGGTGTATACAACGAAGTAGTTCCGAACAAAGTAATCGCGTACACGCTTGGCGACGGACGCAAAGTGGAAACCGAATTTGGCACTGTCGGAAGCGAGACCTGGATCGTAACAAAATTCGATGCGGAGACTGAAAATTCGCTCGAGATGCAGCGCGGCGGATGGCAGGCGATCCTGGACAACTTTAAAAAGTACACGGAAGCGAATTAAGGAAAAAAAGTTGCAGTAGCAGCGGCAGTTGCAGTGTGCGCGGAAAGAATCCTGTTGTAACATTTCCGAATGAAGATTAATGGTGTTCGGTGCAGTGAAAATTTATTGCACGAAAGAAAATTTACATCCAGGTGGTTCACTGCCACTGATCGCACACATTCTAAATAACTCCACACTCACTAACATCACCACTCATGTCCAAACTACAAAAGATAACCCCCTTCCTCTGGTTCGATACCCAGGCCGCTGACGCAGCAAAATTCTACACAACGGTTTTCAAGAATTCGAAAATTGTTTCTTCCAATCCGATCGTAACGCAATTCGAACTGGAAGGTCTGCAGATATGCGCGCTGAATGGAGGTCCGCAATTCAAACTCGACGAAGCATTTTCTTTTTCAATCGCGTGCGACACGCAGGAAGAGATCGATTATTACTGGAATACGTTTACAGCCGATGGCGGAGAAGAAAGCATGTGCGGTTGGTGCAAAGACAAATTCGGTTTATCGTGGCAGGTTGTTCCGGCTAATCTCGGTCAGCTGATGAGCGATCCTGAAAAAGGTCCGCGTGTGATCCAGGCATTTATGAAAATGAGAAAGTTCGATATCGCAACGTTGGAGAAAGCTTAACGGAACACATGGGAATGTACGTGTAGTAACGCTTGAGTAACACGGATCGCGCAGCGATCAAATCCGTGCAAATCCGTCCTTTCCGCGCCCTAAGCCAATTCGACAAGCTCATGACGGGCTCCGCGCAGGCTCCGCGTTCCTATTATGCAGTACTTGAACAACACAAATCGCGCAGCGATTAAATCATTGACCAATGACCACAATTCATTCTTATCTAACCTTCAGCGGAAATTGCCGCGAAGCCATGAGCTTCTATAAGGAATGCCTCGGAGGCGAACTCATTTTCCAAACAATTGGCGAATCGCCGCTTTCGGAGAAAATGCCGAAGCAGATGAAAGAGTACATCCTGCACGCTACGCTTACGAACGGTTCACTCGTGCTGATGGGCTCCGACATGGTTCCGGAATCGGGATTGAAAAAAGGAAATGCAGTTTCACTCTCGTTGCAATGCAGCAGTGAAGAAGAGATCCGGCGGTGCTATAAAAAACTGGCGGCAGGGGGTCATGAAGATCATGAGCTGGAAGTTTCTTTCTGGGGTGCGCTGTTTGGTGATCTCACCGACAAATACGGAAATCACTGGTTGCTCAGTTGCGCGCTGGCACCTGCATAACAAAGTTTCAGCCGCGTAAAGCAAAAAGCCGTCAACAACACTGTACAGGAAACGGTTGAAACCGTTTTGCAACTGTGCTAAAACATTGCCGGGGGCTTAAGCCCCCGGCAATGAATATCCTGGATTTATTCAACCGCTTCAGCGGTTTTTATCAGCACTTATCGTCCGCGCCTTTTTCGTTTATTTCTTCACAAACTGCGCAGTGCGAATCTCGCCGTTATCTGTTGTTGTCTGCAGCAAATATGTTCCCGCAGGAAGAGCCGTCACATCAATTTGTTTCGGCTGGCCGGTTGCAAAACTACCCGCGTTCACTGCGCGACCGGTAACATCAACGATCACATAACTGATCAGCGTTTCATCCGATTGCACCTGCAACTGATCGGTCACAGGGTTAGGGAAGATGCTTACCGCACCCGTTGCATTTTCTGAAACGATGTTCGTGCAGATGTCAACAACGGTACCTACCTGCGCCGTGTCCATGCATGTGGTTGCGCTGTCCATGTACGTGTACACCAACTGGTGCGTACCCACTCCTGCAGCAGACGGATCGAATGAATTTCCGGATACACCAGGGCCTGTCCACGTTCCGCCAGAAGGAGAACCGGTTAATGTTACGGCTCCGTCGGCGAGACACGGTGTTGTGTTTGCTGCTGCTGCGGTTACAACCGGAATTGGATTGATGGTCACTGAAACAGTATCCATCCCATTGCATCCGTTGACGTCAGAAATCATTACAGAATAAATTCCACCCGCAGATACGGTAATCATTTGGGTCGTGCTGGAATTACTCCAGAGGTATGCTACTCCGGCATTGCCAGCATCAAGCATAACGGAGCCTCCGCATTGCGTAACATCGGCGCCCAATGCAACAACCGGTAACGGATTGATGGTCACTGAAACAGTATCCATTCCATTGCATCCGTTGACGTCGGAAACCATCACGGAATAAATTCCACTCGCAGATACTGTAATCATTTGAGTCGTGCTGGAATTACTCCAGAGGTATACTACTCCAGAATTGCCTGCATCAAGCATAACGGAGCCTCCGCATTGCGTAACATCCGCGCCCAATGCAACAACCGGTAACGGATGAATGAGTACCTGTATCGTATCTCTGCCGACACAACCGGCTGCATTGGATACGGCCACGGAATAAATTCCCGACGAGGATACGTTGATCATTTGCGTTGTGCCCGAATTGCTCCAGAGATATGTTGACCCGGCATTGCCTGCATCAAGCGAAACAGCGCCTCCGCATTGTGCTACATCTGCTCCGAGCGCAACAACAGGAGCTGCATTCACAGTGATCGCCTGTGTGGATGGCGTACTCGAACCGCATGCATCATCAGCAGTCACTGAAATATTTCCTGAAGTGGTTCCGAATGTAACGTTGATCGAAGTTGTTCCTTGTCCTGAATTGATTGTCGCTCCGGCCGGAACAGACCAGGTGTACGACGTTGCCCCTGCAACAGCGCCTACAGAATATGTTCCGGTTGAGCCGGCACACACAGTAGAGGAACCGGTAAATCCGGTTGGCGTTGTGAGCGTTGTTGCTATGCTGGTGATGATCACTTGTCCGCTTCCGATCCGAACGCCTTGGGTCTGTGTAACACCTGTAACGCTTGCATGCGTGAAGCTGCTTCCGCCGCCACCGCCACCAAAACAGGATCC
>DATHKF010000502.1:0-2446 GCA_035489505.1 Bacteroidia bacterium
GCCGGGGGCTTAAGCCCCCGGCAATGCACAGCGATTGATCATTTAACCGCTTCAGCGGTTTTTCATCAGCATTACACTTATCTCCCCGAACACTACAGTTATTTCTTTCTCATCTGAGGTACCTGTTTTTCCGTAATTTTGACCAATGGCTGAAGAAAAATCATCAGAAAGAAATTCTGAAAAGGAATCCCCGAAGAAGAAAAGTAAACTGCGCAAGTACATCGTGCGGGTATTCTGGTTTCTTTTTCTCACACCAATTGTCAGTTTCATTGCGCTCATGCTGGGCATTGCATGGTTCTCTGATCTTCCCGATGTAGAAGAACTGCAGAACCCGGAAAGCAACCAGGCCACGGTGGTGTATTCTTCCGACGGAAAAGAACTCGGGCGTTTTTATGCAGAGAACCGCGTGAACGTACAGTATGGCGAGATCGACCAGGACGTGATCAATGCACTTGTTGCAACAGAAGATGAACGTTACTTCGAGCATTCCGGTATTGATGCGCGGAGTCTCGTTCGCGCGATTGTGAAAATGGGCAAAGGCGGCGGAGCATCGACCATTACGCAACAGCTCGCGAAAATGCAGTTTCACCAGGAAGAATCGCAAACGGCAAATTTTTTCGAACGCGTTTTCCAGAAACTGAAAGAGTGGATCATCGCTATCCGCCTTGAACGGTTGTACACGAAAGAAGAAATTCTCGCTTTGTACCTCAATAAGTTTGACTTTACGTACAATGCCGTTGGAATTAAATCATCTTCCAAAGTATATTTCAGTACAACGCCCGATTCGCTTGCTACGGAAGAGGCCGCCATGCTTGTAGGCATGTGCCAGAACCCATCGCGGTGGAACCCAATCCGTTTCCCGGAAAGTGCATTGAAACGCCGGAACGTTGTGCTGTACCAGATGGAGAAAAACGGTTTTCTCACGCGCGCCGAATACGATTCGCTCAAAGAAATTCCACTCAAGACGCGGTTCAATCCGGAAACGCATAACGAAGGACTTGCACCGTATTTCCGCCAGTACCTGCGCGACAAGTACATGAAAAAATGGTGCGCAGAACATCTTAAGCCGAACGGAGAACCGTATGATCTGTACCGCGACGGATTGAAGATTTACACCACGCTGGATTCGCGCATGCAGCTTTACGCGGAAGAATCCGTGACCCAGCACATGACTGACCTGCAGGACCAGTTCAATAAATCGCTTGCCAAGAAAAAGAACGCACCGTTTAGTTATAAGGTCAAGCAGGACGAGATCGCATCGATCATGAATTCGGCGAAACTCAGATCGGACCGTTACATACGCATGAAAAAAGGCGGTGCAAGCGAAGAAGAGATTGACAAATCATTCACTACGCGCATACCGATGTCTGTTTTCTCGTGGCATGGCGATATTGATACGGTGATGTCTCCAATGGATTCCATTCGCTATTACAAAGGGTTTCTGCAAACTGGTTTTATGGCTATGGAACCACAAACGGGTTACATCCGTGCTTGGGTAGGCGGAATTGATTTCCACCACTTCCAGTACGATCACGTGAAAGACAGCAGGCGACAGGTGGGTTCTACGTTCAAACCGTTTGTGTACGCATTGGCTATCCAGGAAGGATGGTCACCGTGCGACCAGATTCCGAATGTGAAAACGTGCATCACTACCGAGAGCAACGTGGAATGGTGTCCTGAAAATTCCGACAATAAGATGAACGGGCAAATGCTTACGTTGAAAAAAGCGCTCGCCAATTCGGTGAACTACATTACGGCCTACATCATGAAACAGTTTGGTCCGGCAGCAGTGGTGGAGTTTGCACGCAATGTAGGTATTACCAGTCCGCTCGACCCGGTTCCTTCGCTGTGTTTGGGAACAGCAGATATTTCGCTCTACGAAATGGTTGGGGCAACAAGTACGTTTGCCAACAAAGGAACCTGGATCGAACCCACGTTCATCACGCGGATTGAAGACCGCAACGGAAAAGTGCTGGAAGATTTTGTTCCGGATTCGCGCGAAGTACTCAGCGAAGAGAAAGCGTTTTTGATGGTGAACCTCATGGAAGGTGTGGTGTCGTCTGGAACGGGAGTGCGCTTGCGTTACAAGTACAAACTCACCACGGCCATCGCCGGAAAAACGGGAACCACGCAGAACAACTCCGACGGATGGTTTCTGGGTCTTACACCGGATCTTGCGGCAGGAGCGTGGGTAGGAGGTGAGGACCGTAGCGTTCACTTCGACAATACCAGCGAAGGACAAGGTGCGAGTATGGCCTTACCGATCTGGGCGTATTTCTTCCAGCGTGTTTACGCCGATAAAACCATCAAGATTTCCAAAGGTCCGTTTGAAAAACCCAAGCGGAAAATGCTGATCGATCTCGATTGCAGCAAATACGAGGACAAGGAATCAAACCCGATCTATGATCCGGGTTTTGATGATCCGTTGTTCGGGGAGGACTCGTAG
>DATHKF010000503.1:0-2438 GCA_035489505.1 Bacteroidia bacterium
GCGGATCGTGCGTTTCAAAACCCTTTCACTTCGTTCAAGGAACATGCGACTTTTCCGAAGTCGTCTCATTCGAAGCAGGATTGATCCCGGAGGGATCACATGTCCCTTGAACGAAGTGAAAGGGGAAAAAGAAAAAATTCCTTGCTGCCGGCAGGCCTGTTCCCGAACCTGTCGAGGATGCATTAACATTTATTGTCTGGCTTGCTTCTCTCATCTTCCGCATTGCGCATACATTCGTAAACAATCCTGCGTTAATGCTGAAATGCTGATTGCTGCGAATGAACACAACGCTCACCTACGCAAAATCGTTTGGCCGGTTCACTTACCGCACGCTGGAAATCATTCTCTGGCTGCTTGCACTGTGGGCGATTTGTTCTCAATTGCTTCCGGCAATCCGCGTGAACACCGGCTACAAACCAGCAGCAAACGGCGTTGAGATCTTCATCCGTTCCAATGGCGTTCACACCGATTTTGTTCTGCCCGTGCGCCACAGCATCTACTCCTGGGATTCCGTGTTCCGTCCCGGAGACTTCAACGCAGATTCAACTTACCGATACGTTGCGCTCGGCTGGGGCGATAAAGGTTTCTTCCTGAATACACCGACGTGGGATGATCTTACTTTCTCCACGGCGTTTGTCGCCGCGAGCGGTATCGGAGAATCTGCGATGCACGTAGATTTCGTGGCAACCGTTCCGAAGAACAATCCGCACATCCGGCAATTTGTACTCAGCGAAGAGCAATACCGGAACCTGATCAGTTACATCACCGGTTCGTTTCAGCGCATGAACCGTTCCGTGCGGATGATCGATCACGCGGGTTACGGTAAACACGATAAATTCTTCGAAGCGAACGGGCAGTACAGTTTGTTTATGACCTGCAACGAATGGACCGGAGATGGGATGGAAGCGTGCGGATTACCGGTTGGGGTTTGGACGCCGCTGGAGCACGGGATCATGAAATAGTTGCGCGTTAAAAAGTTCCGGGTTTCGGGTTGTGCGTTTGTCAGTCGTGCACTTCCATGAATCAGGAGAGGCCTCGTCGGGGATCAAACGCACAACCCGGAACTAATTAACCCGAAACTATTTTAACTTGTCTTTAAACACCTTCTTAAACTTCTCCACCTTCGGTTTCACCACAAACTGGCAATAGCCTTGGCTTCCGTTCTGGTTGTAATAGTTCTGGTGATAATCTTCCGCCTTGTAGAATTCAGTGAACGGAGAAATTTCTGTGACGATTGGACCGCCCCAGGTATTCTGATCGGTGAGTTCTTTTTTGTAATGTTCTGCGCGCTGTTTCTGGTAATCGCTGTGATAATAAATCACCGAGCGGTATTGCGTGCCTACGTCAGCGCCTTGCCGGTTCAGTTGTGTGGGGTCATGACTTTGCCAGAATGCAGCGAGCATTTCATCGTACGAAAGTTTTGTGGTGTCGAAAACAATCTGCACCACTTCGGCATGACCGGTTGTTCCGGTGCACACCATATCGTACGAAGGGTTTTTCACTTTTCCTCCGCTGTAACCTGAAGCAACAGAAATCACTCCGTCGAGCAATTGAAACTGTGCTTCCACGCACCAGAAACATCCTGCACCAAAAGTTGCAGTATCATAAACCGGGTTCATAATGGTCATATCCTTGTCCTTCGTTGTATCGGCCGGGGCAATCGTGTCACGCACCGATGGTGTTGTTTGTCCGCATGCCGTGAATGAACCGGCAATGAGGGCGAGCGTTATGATTGACGAAAATTTTTTCATGTAATCAACTACGTAAATGTCAAATTTTAGTTCATCACATCCAACACTTTTTAACAATCAGCCCGAAATAGCCGCAAAGACGCTGAGTTCGCAAAGAAAAACGCAGAGATTTAAAGTTAGAAACTTAAAGGGGACTTAAAATGGATCTCCGCGCAGTGCTGTAGTGATTCTTTGCGGAAACCTTTGCGTTCTCTGCGGCTTTGCGGCTATCCATGTATCTTTAATCAATGAATATCCTGCACATCATTATCGTTTGGCTTGTTCTTTTTGCCGGTTTCCTCATCTGGACCAAGCTTCGCGGGAATATCCGTCAGGGTAAGAAGCTATTGAACTTCGACAATTTCAATTTCCTCGTTGGTTCATTGGTTTTCTTCTTCGTGTTGTGGGCAGTGATTTTTGTTGTTCGCCCCGAACCGGAATTTTCTTCGCCGCGCGTGCAGGCAGAATACGGCAAGCAAACTGATCAGCCCTGGCTGGTGACTGATGCGCTGATGAAAATGGTGAATGAAAACGAAGACAGTATCGATCTGCACTACGATCTCGTCAAGTATCATTTTCTCCGCCGCGATCCTGATCTCACTCCACCCGACCCGATCAGTTACGAACGGGAAGACTCCCGCATTTTCACGCTCTACACGGACTTGAGCCAAAGTCCGGAAAAAAAACTGCACGACATCGGTCATGTGA
>DATHKF010000504.1:0-3572 GCA_035489505.1 Bacteroidia bacterium
CGGCCCTGATTCAACGGAAGTAAACCGCGCGATGATGGAACGGCTCGGGTGGAAAAATATGTTGCTCTCCGATACGAAACAGGAAATCGCGACGAAGTATGGATTGCTTTTCATGAACAATCACGTAGAATCGGATTACGAAACCGGGATCGCGCTTCCCGCATCTTTTCTCATTGACAAAAACGGAATTCTCCGGTACATGTCGCGGTCTGATCGCGCGGGAGAGTTTCTCAGTCCATCGTTGATTTTTCCGGTGATAGATAAATTGTCCTGATGATTCCACGTATTGAAATTCTTGGTGAGAAATACAGGAACAATGATCCGGATTCGGAAGAAGAAATCTGGATCCCGGTCAAAGCAAAAACATAATTCCTGCGGAATAAATTTTCAAAAGACAACTGATCATTTTTAAGAAGCGAAGTGTATGGGAGTGGAAATTGAAAGAAAGTTTTTGGTTGACAAAGAAAAATGGACTGCTGTTGAAAAGTCAGCACCAAACCGGATGCGCCAGGGTTATCTCTTGACCGATCCGCATAAAACAATTCGAGTGCGCGTGGCCGAAACGGGAGGCTACCTCACGATCAAAGGACTTTCGACCGGTGCTACGCGTGCGGAGTTCGAGTATGAAATCCCAAAACAGGAGGCTGAGGAATTGCTCAACCTTTTTTCCGTTTCGAAATTGGACAAGATCAGGTATGAAATAGTTTTTAACGGTAAGGTCTGGGAGGTTGATGAATTCCTGGGAGAGAATGAGGGATTGATTGTCGCGGAAATAGAACTGGTCAGCGAATCGGAGGAATTTCAATTGCCCGCTTGGGTAACCCGTGAAGTGACGGATGAGGAGAAATATTACAACTCCAGTTTGTCGGCGCGGCCATTTAAGCGTTGGTGAAAAGCGATCCGGCAAGAACTCTGGCAATGTTTCCGATTTAATTCCGGCATTTTCTGCAAAGTGGACCTGTGTAGTTGCAGATTTCGATACTGGCCTAATTTTTTGATCCAAATCGCGCCTTGATTAGCGAATAACGCTGTATCCGGAAATCTCTCTGCTATTCTTCGTTTCCTTGCGCAGTGCGATTGTTGTTTCTTTGACTCCATGCACACGGAAATGAAAAACGCAACGTACATGAAAAACAGGAATTCTTTAATCAACCGGAAGACATTAATCAAACTGATCTTGTTTGCATGTGTATTTTCTCTCACGTCCTGTGACCCCGAATACATGAGAGCTTTTGTGGATAACCAGAGAATGGCGAAAGCGGAAGGGACCAGTGAAAAGATCGAAAAGAAGGACCGGTTACTGAAAAAAGGATGGCGATGTCACCGCAAAGGAAAGTATAAGAAGTCTCTGCGATTGGGTTTGCAGGCCAGCCATATTCACGCGGCACTATCCAAACGCGCGGAGCCCACCGAAGTTGCGTTCAGTACGTGCATGCTCATAGCAGACAGTTATTTCAAACTGAACAAATATGATTCGGCCCTGTACGCCATTGAAGAGTATGATGGAGGATATCGTACTGAAGCGCAGGACCAATCGTTGGATTCTTTGCAGATTAAAATATTGGCGAAGATGCTGACCTGTGATACGCTCAAAGCCAAAATAGAATCTTCGATAGACAGTGTTAAGTTTGATCCGAAAGATATTTCCTGCATGGTTTTTAAGCTTCAATCGGATGCTCATTCCATTAAGATTCATTTGCGGTACTGGACGGATTATGATATTATGGGTCAGGATGATCACAAGAAACCACCAACGAAGCAAACCGTTGAGCGATTCAAAATTTATTTTTACAAATCGGAGAACTGGAAAAACATCTGTGAGTGAGTTGGGATTAAAAGCGGGATGGTATCTTTACCATTCATGACACCACCCACCGACCGTCCTGTTTTCGAAGGAGAAATCGCCACATATTGGTTCGATGATGGAATCCTCGTTTCCCTTTCGAAAAATCCGAAACGGACCGTGGCCAGCATTACCGCAAATATTGCATTGGTGAAAGAGATCACCGGGAATAAAAAAGTTCCGTTGCTGATTTACCTGAGCGATTCGCCCATGCCGGATAAGGAGACGCGGAAGTTTTCTGCGGAGCAATTGCCGAACGTGTACACAGCGATGGCGATGATCTCAAAACCTGGTCTTTCCAAACTCATCATGAATGTTTTGTTTGGATTGAAAACACCGCCGATCCCCATGAAATCGTTTTCGGATGAAACGAAGGCCAAGCAGTGGCTGCAACAATTTAAATCGGGAATCAAATGATGACCAAAGAACTTTTCAACCAGGAATTCGAAAGTATTGCGGCGCAACTCAAATCGTACATTGTGCGAATTACAGCGAGCGTAGCCGATGCAGAGGATATCGTTCAGGACACGTACCTGAAAGCGATTGACAAGCTTCAAACTTTTCGTGGCGACTCTACTTTGAAAACCTGGGTATTTGCAATTGCGTCCAATCTTGCCAAGGACAATTTAAGGGCGCAGAAACGCTGGACGGAAAATGTAACAGACATCACGAAGGCCGCTGCATTGTCCAACCAGCAATTTTTCCAGGAAGCAATGAATATCCGGATGACTTCGCCAAACGGACAATACGAAGCGAAGGAACATATCGCGTTTTGCTTTACCTGCATTTCCAAGTCATTGCCGCTGGAGCAACAGCTCTGCATATTCTTAAAGGAGGTTTATGAATTTAAGGTGAGTGAGATCACCACCATTCTAAACACGACCGAAGCGATGGTGAAATATTATCTCCATACGGGCCGGTCTAAAATGATCAGCATTTTTGATGGCCGTTGCGCTTTGATCAATAAGGAAGGTGTTTGTCATCAATGTTCTGAATTGAACGGGATATTTAATCCGAAACAAAACACGCAGGAAGAACTGATGAAAATTGATTTGGTGAAAGAAGCGGAAAAGGGAAACAAGGAACATCTTTTTGACCTGAGAATGCAGATCCTGAAGGAAATAGACCCGTTTCAATCGAAAGCGTCAGAACTCCAATTGCATCATTTAGAGCAGAATAGACGGGTGATGGAAGAATATTTGAAAAAAACTGAGGCCTGATCCTATCGTTTTGTCCAGGCTGATCGTCAAAAATGGAAAGCAAGTAATTCTTCACCATTTTAACGAAAAGCAAAATGACATCGACAGCTCAAAACAATCGCCCGGGCAACAACATTTTGTTGGGGCAAGCCACAACAACCAAAGGAACGTTTCATCGCGAAACTTCCGTCAGCATTGAAATCCAGGCAGACCCGGCAATCGTGTGGGCGTTACTGACGAAAGCATCGGATTATCCGCGATGGAATTCAACAGTGACTTCCATTGAAGGAACAATTGCGTTAGGCGAAACGATCCGCCTGAAATCGACACTGGACGCAAAGCGAACGTTCAAACTCAAAGTGAAAGAATTTGAAGCAGAGAAAAGATTGGTGTGGGGCGATGGCCAGGGAAACAGGGTCTACACGATTTCCAAAAATGCAAACGGGACGGTTGTTTTTTCAATGACTGAAAAAATTGGCGGATTGATGTTTCCGTTGTACAGCGGAATGATTCCTTCGTTCGATCAATCG
>DATHKF010000505.1:0-3430 GCA_035489505.1 Bacteroidia bacterium
TTCCAAATTGTAATGACTATTTATTGTATCGAGAAATTTAAGATTCAGATTGAATTTCTGGAAAGTAGAAAGCAATACAAGGAGATCAAAAAAGACATTTCCGATTATTTTCATGGTAAGCAAATTGCACAGTTGTGTTCCGGAACCAGGCCCAACAATAGTGATGTTACCCCGTACATTAAAAAGCGAATCAATGGATCCGGCGGTTATCGTTTGTATTTTCTTGTCCTGATAAAAGACAACAATATCTATCTGATGTTTGTCCACCCCAAAACAGGCCCTGAAGGTTCCGAAAATATTACAGATGAGGCAAAGGCTGAATTTTACAAAATCGTCCTTAGTTCAATACAGTCACAAGAGTTGTATGAGGTTGACACGAACAATCAAACATTAACCTTTACTAAAGTTCCGATGCAAGCCCCCAAAAAGAAATAAAATGAAGCTGCTAAATCTGAGCAGCGATGGAGTTTCTAAGCATCATAAGCGCAGCCTGCGCTGTTCGCTCAATATTCCGCTCGCGGTTATCGCCGAACTGAAACATCTTTGCTTCTACTCCATCTTTTGAAGCCACGGCAATCCAGATTGTACCCACGGGTTTGTCGGGAGTTCCGCCGGTTGGCCCTGCGATACCGGAAGTGGAAATCGAATAATCAGATCCGAGTTTTTCGCGCACGTTTTTCGCCATGGCCTTTACTACTTCTTCGCTCACGGCGCCATGTTTGGTCATCATCTCCTGCGGAATACCGAGCAGGCTTGTTTTGATTTCGTAAGCATACGTCAACGTGCTGCCCAGGTAATACGCCGAGCTTCCGGGAACAGCTGTGATCAGGTGTGCAATGTATCCGCCCGTGCAGCTTTCTGCGGTGGCTATCGTTTGCTGGCGTTCACTGAGCATTTTTCCTACAATGATCGGCAGCGTGGTGTCTTCTGTCGCGAAAATATATTTGCCGATCAGCGGATGAAGTTCTTCAATCTTCGTATCTATTATTCGCCGCAACTGACTTCTGCTTGGACCGTAGCCCGTTAAACGCAAACGCACCATTCCCGGTGAAGGCAGATACGCGAGCCCGATGTTTTCGGTTTTCAGGGAAGCCTCCCACACTTCAAGTGTATCTGACAGCCACGATTCACCGATGCCTTGTGTCATGACCGTGCGGTGATAAATTGCAGGCAGATCAAAACGTTCACGGAGTTTGGGCAAAACGTTTTCTGAAAACATGGCCTTCATTTCGTAAGGCACGCCGGGCATGGAGACGAAAATTTTTCCATCGCGGTCGAACCACATTCCCGGCGCTGTTCCATTTGGATTTTTGATCACCTCGCAACCATCGGGAACTTCGGCCTGGGTGCGATTCGTATCGGTAACATCGCGGCCAAATCTCCTGAACAATTCGGTAATATCGTTCAGAACACTTTCATCGAGCTGCAATTTCATTCCGAAGTATTCGGTCAGCGTCACTTTGGTGAGATCGTCTTTCGTAGGTCCGAGCCCGCCGGTGAGCAAAATAATTTCAGCGCGTGTTTTCGCTTCATCAAGGGCGCGTTTGATGTGTCCGGGATCGTCTGAAACGGCCGTTTTCTGCTTCACGCGAATGCCGTTGAAAGTAAGTTGTTGCCCCAGCCAGGCCGAGTTGGTGTCGATGACCTGTCCGATCAATAATTCATCCCCGATCGTAATGATTTCAGCGTTCATGGTGCAAAGATACTGTTAGCCCTGATGCGTACTACTTACCATGAGAGTACGCGGTGCAACCAATCACTTCGTGATTTGACGATTTAATGGTACACGGAAACCACAGAATACACAGAATTTCACGGAAATCAATACGTTAAAAATTCTGTGAGCTTCCGCGAATTCAGTGTACTCCGTGTACCATTTTTTATTTTCAATCGCGTAGCGATTTCACCGTGTACGCCGCGCCGCCGTGGTAAAATGTTAGGTGCCGCAAAATAAACCGTGGTTATTTCGCCCTGCCGCTAATGTTGGCAAACAATTTGTATGTTTGAATAGCACAATCTAAAACCATGAAAAAACTAGCCGTATACCTATTCGCGGGCAGCATTTTGCTGATTGCCTGCAAGGACCTTCAAAAACTTGCGAATGACGCCAACAAAACCCTCGGCCAGAACGGTGTGGGGGCTGCGCCATTGACCAATTTAGATGCCGTTAAAGGACTTAAAGAAGCTTTGACGCAAGGCACAAATAAATCAACCAACCAGGCGTCCCAGACCGACGGATTTTTTAAGAACGCGCGTCTTTTTATTCCTTTCCCGCCTGTTGCGCAGAAAGTAAAAGACAATGCCATTAAACTCGGCATGCAGGCGCAGGTCACGAAATTTGAGGAAACGCTGAACCGCGCTGCTGAAGAAGCAACGAAAAGTGCGGCCCCGGTTTTCATCAATGCCATTACTTCGATGACCATCGGCGACGGACTAGGGATCCTCCGCGGATCAGATACAGCGGCTACCAATTATCTCCGCGTGAAATGCACCGATTCACTGAAACTCCGTTTCAAGCCTATCGTTGCGAAGGCCACCCAGAAAGTGGAACTCACCAAACATTGGAATCCGCTTGCAACCGCATACAACAAGATTCCTTTTGTAACGCCTATCAATCCGGATCTTGACGCTTACGTGTGCGAACGTGCAATCAATGGACTATTCCTCCTGATTGGCGATGAAGAAAAAAACATCCGCACGAACCCGCTCGCAAGAGGAACTGAGATTTTGAAAAAGGTTTTTGGATCGAAAGAAAACCCGCATAATAAGTAGGCAAGTCGATAAGTAGGCAAGTCAAAAAAGTAGGCAGGTTCTCTGCTTTCAAAACACTGTTAATGTGAAACGACCTGGGATGTACATCTCAGGTCGTTTTTTATTTTACAGGGCGTGATTATCGAATCGTCGCCTTCTCACTTGCCTACTCAGAAACTTTCCTACTTAGAACGTGTAAGCTCCTCCCATATCCAATCCAATAAATTTCCCGACGTGTGGCTTGATGCTCATTACCGGAATTTTAGAGTGGTTGACAATCTGCTTGGCGCGTGTTCCGAGGAAAATGCCGTTCATCGCCGATTCGTGTTCGGTCATGATGATGATGAGGTCTGCGTTTACGGTTGAGCCGTACTTCAATGCTTCTGCAGCGAGGTTGGTGCCCTGTACCGTGCTGCGTGAGAATGGTAACCCGGTTTTTTCAACCGCGTGCTGCACCTGATCGAGAACAATCTGCAGTTTGTCGTTCTCTCTTTCCTCGCTGGATTCGAGCAGTCCGACAATATGAATTTTCGAAGCAAAAAGATTCGCGAGTGTTGTAGCGATTTCTACTTTTTCACGCGAGTGAACGGTGCGGTCAATCGGAAGAACAATGTTGCTGAACCCGAGTTTTTTTGCGTGCGTCTGAACCGTGATCACCGGGCAGGGCGCCACGGTAACT
>DATHKF010000506.1:0-2305 GCA_035489505.1 Bacteroidia bacterium
TCTTCCACACCTTGCTGGATCACTTCAGCCTCCAGCGGATTTACCGGGCGATACACGGAACCGATTCCGGCATTTTTATTGGTGTTTACGGTATCAATCGTAATTCCGAAACGTTCATTCATGAGTGTTCCTGCATCCGGAATTAAACCGAAAACACCAATGGAACCGGTGATCGTGTTGGGTTCAGCAACGATCACGTCGGCACCGCAGGCAATATAATATCCGCCTGAAGCAGCCACATCGCCCATGGAAACGATAACCGGTTTTGCTTCTTTGGTGAGCACAACTTCTCTCCAGATCACATCGCTCGCCAATGCACTTCCACCCGGAGAATTCACGCGCAACACAACCGCTTTCACCGAACTGTCTTCGCGCGCTTCACGGATCGCGGCTGCAATGCGATCAGACCCGATGGTTTCATCATCACCTTTTCCGCTTTCAATACTTCCAACGGCATAGATTACTGCGATTTTATTTCGCGACGGAACTTTTTCTTCGTCATCACCGGCTTCATTCGCTTCCGCATATTTATCCAGCGTAACGAGTTCGAGTTTGTCTTTTTTATCCTGGCCGGTTTTCTTTTTCAACTCTTCCAGTACCTGGTCGTAATACAAAGTTTTGTCGGCCAGTTTGCTGGTCACTGCATCTTCTGCATCGCGGATCGAAAGATTGGTCGCAAGTTCATTCAGCGTATTGATGTCAACTCCGCGTTCAGCAGAAATGCCTACGAGCATGTGATTCCAGAGTGCATTGATGTACGTCATCGTCTGCAAGCGGTTTGCTTCACTCATTTTCTCGAGGTCAAACGGTTCAACAGCGCTTTTGAATTTACCGTGACGGAAAATCTGCACGTTGATATCCAGTTTCTCAAGCATTTTTTTGAAGAACATGATCTGCGCGCCGAGTCCTTTAAAATCCAATCCGCCCTGCGGGTTCAGGTAAAGCTGGTCGGCCACGCTCGCGAGATAATATCCTTTCTGCGAAAATGCTTCGCCGTATGCGTACACGAACTTTCCTGATTTTTTGAAATCGATCAGCGCAAGGCGGATCTCTTCAACCGAAGCCATTCCGGCTTCCACGTTCTGGCTTTCCAGGAAAATGCCTTTGATGTTTTTATCGGCTTTTGCTTTTTCAATGGACTCGATAATGGCATCAAGACCCATTTTCCGATCGTCGGAAAGACCGGTGAGTTTAGCAAACTCGCTTTTGGGTTCGCGTTCGATGATGGGGCCGTCGAGACGGATGTGCAACACCGTATTTTCTTTCACTTTCGTCTTCGATTCATCATTGAAAGCAGAAGAAATTACGCCGATCACAATAAATACAACAATGATTGAGCTGATGACCACACCAACTATCGCGCCCAGGAGGGAACCAAAAAACTGTTTCATGATTTTAATTTAATCCTGGGACAGGCCCGGGAGGTTATTTGTTACAACAAATGTGATAAAACTTGGCGACCACAAAAGGGTTCGCTGAGACTTTGAAATCAGAAGCGAAATCTTTTCGCCATCGATTGCTCTGAATTAATGTGCTCCCTTCAATTTTTGATAGTGGATCAGTTTAATTTTGCATCAACCACATAGTCACAGAGGAAACATAGGCATAGCTTAAATCAAAGTACACATAGCATTGCCAAAGGCAATGTTTGATGCTCATGTGAACTCAAGCATTTTTCACCTGGTACCTATGTAAGCTATGTTCCTCATGTGGTTAATTATTATCTGAATCATTGCCTATTTTCGTGCTCTCATGACCAACGTCCTCCTTTCCCTGGGCAGCAATACAGACAATCCGCAGGCACAACTTGCCGTGGCGCTTGGCCATCTCCGGAATTTGCCGGATACACAAGTCACTGCGCAAAGCTCCGTGTTTACTACCGCACCCTGGGGAAAAACAGATCAACCCGATTTTCTCAACATGGCTGTTACGCTCAGTACTGCTATAGATGTCGTTCAACTCATGTCATATATTGTAGACATTGAGCATAAAATGGGCCGGGAGCGGATCGAAAAATGGGGGCCGCGCAAAATCGACATCGATATCATCCTGTTCGGCAACGAGGTGAGCACGCACGAAAAGGTGATTGTTCCGCACCCGCACATGCATGAACGCAGATTTGTCCTGCAACCTTCTGCAGAAATTGCGGGCAACATGATTCACCCGGTGCTGAATAAAACGATTGCCGAATTACTCATCGCATGCCCTGATTCTACCGTAGCGGCACCATTGCTCACCGAATGAAGCTGAAGGAAGTGAAATACATTGCCATCGAAGGCAATATTGGTGCGGGTAAGAGCACGTT
>DATHKF010000507.1:0-11073 GCA_035489505.1 Bacteroidia bacterium
GGCCTGGTACCAGCTCGGAAAATTTGATTCTGCGTCTGCGGCTTATGCAAAATATCTTGCGCTGAACCCGGATTGCTATGCATCGTACCGTTATGCGGCATTCCTGTACAAGTCCGGTGATCACGATAACGCCATCATCCAGTGCGACAAAGTAATTAACTGCGACAGTAACCTGGTGATTGTTATTTACCGGATCATGGGTAAATGCTATCTCGAAAAGAAAACTCCGGACCCAGCGAAAGCTTTGGTGTATTTCAACATCTTCCTGCGGAAACAGGCGCAATTCGGAAAACCAAAACTCTTTGCCGATGATTATGTTTTCCGTGGAAGAGCATTATCAAAAGCAGGAAGCGACTCACTGGCTATTATCGATTTCCAGAAGGCGCTTGTGATGGACACTTCGAAAAAAGAAGTGTATTTCGATCTTGGAACGTCTTACTACAAAATGAAAAAATACGGTGAGGCCGCCACCTGGTACAAGAAGAAATACGATGCAGAGCAAAACTCTTCGTTGTCGATTCGCGTAACCAACCTCAATGCGTTTGCAAAATCACTGTACCTGAACAAAGAGTATGCGCGTTCAGACAGTGCGTACGCTGCGTTGATCACTATGGACTCTACGCTTACTTACGGTTGGCTCGGACGTGCACAAAGCAACGGACGACTCGATCCGGACGGAGCCAAAGAATCAGCACGTCCGTATTACGAGCGTTATTTCCAGATCGCTACTGTTGATTCTGTTGCGAAAGAAAAGAACAAGAAAGAACTCGTGAATGCTGCGTTGTACCTGGCTTCAATTCATTTGAAAGGCAAGAACTACGCTTGTGCAAAAGCATATTACCTCTTTGTTCAGGGCATTGACCCGGCGAATGCAAAAGCCAAATCTGCGCTTGAAGAAGATAAGGATATCAAAGCGGCTACACCGGCAGAGATCGGAACCTGCGTGATGCCGAAGAAGTAAACTTCTTTCAGAAATAAAAAGGTAAAGGGTCCGGCGCTATCGTTGGACTCTTTTTTTGTGTCTGCATTTTGATGGGTAGTATTCAACCCCTTCAGGGTTGGGGGAAAGCTTCGCTTTATCTGTTATTAATATTCAACCCCTCCGGGGTTGGGGTTGCTGCGCCCCCCGGGGATTGCATCCCCTTATTAATATTTAACCCCTTCGGGGTTCTGCGTGCATAACGAACCCCGAAGGGGTTCAATATTAATCCCGGACGAAGTCCGGGGGCAGAGCATGCGGTGCGTCGCAACCCTGAAGGGGTTGAATACAGCGAAACCCTCAAAGGCTTTATGATGAATCCCGTGATTCCCGGTAAAGCCTTTGAGGGTTCACAAAAAAGCGAGGCCGGAAATAATTTCCGGCCTCGCTTTTTACACTGTATGTCGTTTGTTTATTTCTGAACAACGATCTTCTTCGTTACCACACCATCTGCAGTGGTGATACGTACGAAGTAAATTCCGTCTGCAAGCTCACCATCTCCGAGTTCCTGTTTGAATGTGAGAACGTTCTCCTGGTTCAATGAGCTGATCACACGTCCTGAAACATCAATCATTTCCACAACCACGTCTTTCTGTTCTGCAAATTCAAAACTTACAGTGAACTGTCCGTTGTTTGGGTTTGGATAAATGCTCAGTGTATTTGCAAGGTCATTGTCCTGGATACCTACTTCTGTGATGACAACTGTCTGCGTATACGTAAGTGTTCCGCATGCACCGCCTACCGTAAGTGTCACTACATACGTTCCGTTAACGGCGTACGTGTGCGATGGGTTTGCGGTGTTGTCTGCGGGACTTGAATCACCAAAATTCCAGGAGTACGATGTTGCCCCGGTAGATTGGTTGTTAACATATACAGTAGCTCCGATAACGTTCGTCGTAAACAACGCTGTTGCTGTTGGCAGGATCGTTATAACAACAACCTCCGATGCCTGGCATCCGTTGGTGTCGGTTCCGGTAACGTAATACGCCGTGTTTGTTGCTGGTGTAAGCGTGATCGTTGAACCGGTCATGTTGTTACTCCACAAATACGTGGATGCGCCTGAAGCAGTAAGCGTTGCTGTTCCGCCCGGACAAATTGCCGTATCGGCACTTGCTGTAATAACAGGAACAGAGTTCGTAGTTACCGCAATGGTATCTGTATCTGCACATCCGGAAGGATCTGTTGCAGTTACCCAGAACGTTCCTGTTCCAACTGTAACAACTTGCGACGTTTGTGAAGTGCTCCAGAGATAGGTGCTTCCCGGATTTCCGGCATCAAGCAATACGCTCGTGAGACAGATCGATGTGTCAGGGCCAAGATTCACAATGGGTTGGTTGTTGATTGTTACCACGATTGTATCGCTGCCCGGGCATCCTGCCTGTGTAAGTACATCCACGTAATACGTTCCGCTTGAACTTACGTTGGTGGTTTGTGAAGAAGTGCTGTTTGACCAGAAGAACAATGCGCCTGGGTTGCCGGCATCAAGTGTTACCGGTCCGCCGCACTGTGTGATGTCTGCGCCCAGCGCTACTACCGGCGCAGGGTTCAGTGTTACAGCAATGGAGTCTGTCAATACGCAACCATTGGCATCAATAACGGTTACACCAATGGTGTCGCTCGCTGTAATTATTTCGGTCTGCGTGGTAGAACCGGTGCTCCATGCGTAGCTGGAATAACCGCTTCCCGCATCAACAACCAGGTTGTTTCCGCAGCTGCTGGTATCTGATCCGATAGAAAATGCCGGTGGTGGGGTTAACGTTATCGTAATTGCATCCTGGTTGATGCATCCGTTCGGGAATTGAACAGACACAGAGTATGTTCCGCTTTGCGTAATGTTCAGCGTTTGCGTGCCTGCACCCGTATTCCACAAGTATGCGCTGCCCGGGTTGCCGGCATCGAGCGTGTAGTTTGTGGCACAAATAGTCGTGTCGGCCCCAAGTGTGACTGGTGGCGCCGGCAATACAGAAACAATCACCGTATCGAGGTCTCTGCAACCATTAGCGTCTGTAAGCTCGAGTGTATACGTGGTTGTGCTGGTTACCGTGGTTACGGTTGTTGCCGGCTGGGTAGTTGTAGTCAGGTTAGCTGCAGGCAGCCATCCGTAGACATACGGTGGTAAGCCGCCTGTACCGTTACCTACAATACCAATGTTTGCCGATTGGCCAAAACATGCCGACTGGTCAGGCGCTGGTGAAAGTACTGGAGCGCCGCTTCCCGGTGTGTCCATGGTCATGGAAACGTCTGTAGAAGAACTTCCGGTCGTACAGAAATACTGGTCAAGCAAAACGCGCACGAGTCCGCAAGTGACTGGTGTAAACGTTACCGTAGATTGAAGTCCGCAAAAGTCATCGTTGTAAACAACGAAATTTCCTGTAGCATCTTCATAAACCGTAATCTGCGTGTCCCACGAAGAACTGCCGCAGGTTTCGATGGTGTATTGTGCACCTGCTACAACGGTAGCCAGAACGTATTGTCCGCTGGCGTAGTTTACTGTTGTTGTTAACGAAAGACCTGGAGGAGTAAGGTTGCCCGCAATCAAAACGTTATCATTCGCACACTGTGCGAAAGCGTTGCCTGTTGAAAAAACAGACAAGACAAAAACAGTTAAAATCCTAAGTAAAGTTTTTCCCATGTGACAAAATGTGTTTGACCAACTCCAAAAGTAGCAAATCCCGAATATATTTCCCCATCAAATTGTGTACTTTCGGTGCGCAATGGCCAGTAATTCCCGGAAAGAATCGAAAACCGCCCGTCCTGCAGCGGGAAAAGGCTCTCCCGTCAGAAGCGGCCCCAAAACAGGATTTTTCAGGCGAAACCGGTTTGCCGTTGTACTTTTCTCTCTCGTTTTTCTCGTTTATGGCAACAGTATCTTCAACGGATATGCACTCGACGACGAATTTTACACTGCGGGGGCCAATAAATTCACCCAAAAAGGCCTTAAAGGAATTCCGGAGATCTTTCGCTCACGGACCTTTTACAACAATGACGGTACCGGGTATTCTTACCGGCCAATGGCCTTAACCTCTTTTGCCATTGAAATCCAGCTCTTCGGGGAAAAACCGAAAACCAGCCATTTCATCAATGTGCTGCTGTATGCGTTTACCATGGTCCTGCTTTTCGGGCTGCTGCGCAAATGGTTTCACACCCAGGGCGACTGGTTTACGTTTTTCGTTTGCCTGGTTTTCCTGGTACACCCGCTGCACACGGAAGTTGTTGCGAATATCAAATGCCGTGATGAGTTGCTCGCATTTTTCTTTGGCGTGCTCATGCTGCGCTCTATCTGGAAACATGTTGAAACCAAAGCCTGGTGGTGCTGGCCTGCAATTGCAATCTGTTTCGCACTGGCCATGTTGTCGAAAACTACAGTGGCGCCGTTGATTATTCTCGGCCCGTTTGCCGTGTGGTATTTCACCGACCGTAAATGGTGGAGCGGAATTGTCTACGTGCTTCCGGTTATTGCGATTATTCTCGTGATGAAAGTCCTGCTTTTTTCAAAGCTGCCGGAAATGAGCCGTACGCTCCAGGGATTTGAAAACCCGATTGCAGATATGAGCGGCAAACAACTAAGCGCAACGGCTGCTTATGTCATGGGCCGTTATCTGTTCCTGCATTTTATTCCGTACCCGCTGGTTTTTTATTACGGTCTCAATGAAGTTCCGATTTGTTCGTGGAGCGATCCACTGGTGATTTTATCCGTACTCGTTTACGTTGCGCTCGCCGTGTGGGCCTGGTTTGAGTTCCGGAAAAAATCGCTCGCCGGTTTTGGTTTGATCTGGTTTCTCGGAAACATTGTTTTGTTCTCCAATCTTTTTGGCGCAGCACCGGGTATCATGGCCGAGCGTTTTACCTACATCGCATCACTGGGATTTGCGATCGTGCTGGTTGATCTCGTTTTCCGTTTTCAGAAATTTGCTCCGAAATCGTTTGACTGGAAAGGCGAATCATCCAGGAAAACCAAGTGGATATTTCTGACCATCGCAATTTTGTTTTCACTCCGGAGTATGGTGCGCAATGAAGCGTGGGAAGACAAAGAAACATTGTACCGGAACGATGTTGCACTTGCGCCGGAATCGGCCAAGATCAACATGTTGCTCGCTTCATTACTTTCTTCGCAGGCGGCACAGCTGAATTACGAATCGCAGCAACTCGAACAACAGGGACAAGTGGCCGCAGGGGAATCAAAAAAGCGGGAGGCCTATGCGTTGTTTGGCGAAGCCCGCGGGTATTACAAACAGGCTACAGATATGTACCACGATTATTACACAGCGTGGAGCAATCTTGGCACTGCTTATTATTTCGTGAAAGAATACCGTACGGCAATTCCGTATTTCCTCGAGGCAATTGCAATCAAACCCGATTACGCAGAGGCGTATTTTAACCTCGGCATGTCGTACGAGCAGCTTGGCACAAAAGATTCTGTGATCAAAGGGAAAGTGGTGCGTGTTGTGAATAACAAGGCATTGTTGGATTCAAGCGTTTACTATTTCTCGATGGGACTTCAGAAGGATCCGAAATACGTAAACACGGCGGAACAGCTGAGCCGCGTATTGTTTACGCACTACGAAGATTCAGCTGCAGCGATGAAAGTGCTTAACGAATCTGCTGCAAAAAATCCAGCTTCTGATGTTCCGTGGAATGCGATGGGCAATCTTTACCTGCAGCGCGAAGACACGTTGAACGCGGTACGTGTATTGGAAAAGGCTGCGGAACTGAATCCGAATGTGCCGATGCGCTTAAGAAATCTCGCGCTGTATTTCCAGGCGCATGGAGATATGACCAAGGCCAGCTACTACAGCGGACTGTTCCAGAAACAACAGGCAGAAGTGGCTAAGCGACAGAAATTGCTTGGGATCGAACAAAAGTGATTTCCCCAATACACCGTTTGAAGGTTAGCCGCTGATTATGCAGATTGCGCAGATGCGAAACGGGCTAAAACTTTTGCGTTGAAGTGATCCTTAACGGTCAAACTGAAAATAATTGGTGTTAAGCTGTACCACCTGACACCACTTTCGTGCGCAACCAGTTATTATAATTGATCAGGTCACCCACCGCATTCGATTGCTTATCCAAAAACGTTTTGATTTTCTTTTGCAGCGGTTTGTTTCGCATCACACTTTCGGCAGAAGCAAACTCCTGGAGCAGCGAAAGCATTTCCTGGTGGCGTTTTCCTTCTTTCGTTTTTAATTGCTCGGCAAATTCTTTTTTCACCTGCTCGATCCGCTTTTCAAGAAACTCTTCGTCTTTCAATTCGTAACGGATAATGAGCTCGGCAATAATGATCTTCATGCGGAGATTCACGTCCAGGTTCTGGTAACCGTCTTCCATCGTTAAACGCACAAGGCTTCTCAGGGCCTGCTTGTAATTCAGGTTGTCGAAATAAGCAACCGTGAGGTTCACGTAAATGAAAACGTGGTAGTGCGGTTGTTTCATGATCACCGCATTTTCCTTCATCTCGTTGAGCAACTCTATTGCTTTGTTGCGATCCTTTTCCGAATAATTGATGACAAGAATGTTGTAGTAGAAAAACAGGTATTTGTCGTGGAGCGATCCTCCGAATTCCGACATGGCCTGTTTCAGCCGCGCCGCAGTTTCCAGCGACTGCTCCATCTTCCGGTTCTTGAACTGCGCATTGGCGAGATACGTGAGTATCTGCAGGCGTGTATCGTGCGTATTGCGGTTAAACAGTTTTTCTTTCGTGAATTCCGCAAGCGTGTCCTGCAGGTATTTCTCCAGCGAAATGAAATCGTGTTTCTGCAGCAGGATGCGGCTCAGTGAATGATAAATTTTAAACCGGAGTTGGATGCTTTTCGTAGATGCTTTTTTCGGACCGAAACCCGAAACGCGTTTGCGCAGGTTTTCAATGATGCGGTAATCCTGCCCGGTAAAATTCTGCGTCGTTCTTACTTTGTATACTACGTCGGCAAGAATATCATCGATCTCCTGGAGCTGGTTCAGCTCTTCGCGGTTCTCTCTCCGCTTGCGGATGTATTCCGAAGGATTCACACCCAGCGTTTCCTGTGAATAGCGGATGTATTCGGAATAAATGAGATCGAGCAGTTCGTGATTCTCCACGGAGATCGCACGTTTCTCTGCTTTGTTCAGGTAATGCAGGGCCAGCTGGAACTGTGATATGGTCAGAAAGTGCCGCGCTAATTGCAGGCTCAGGGCAACCTGGTTGAAGTCACTCTCGTCTGAGTACTGTAATGCGAGACTTTTACCAATATCCTCGATCAGGCGGTTTTTCAACCGGTAGAGAGCGTTCTTATCGCCCGTTCCATAGAGCTTCGCCTGAATTTTTGCTTCGTCGTAATCTTCAGGTCGCTGCCGGATGTAATCGAAAAGGTCGATATCCTTGCGATCTGAACCGGTGTTCGTCCGTCCCATGAATAACTTGAGATGGCGAACCTCTTCTTTGTTCATTGAAGCGATAATTTGCTGCAGTGTATTCATGGTTCTGAACGCGTAAGATTTATTCAAATCTAACTGTTTTTTTGTATAAACCGGGTTAAATTTGTTGTGGCAAATACTTCGGGTTATAAAATTCATAGGAATGACGTATCAAAAGATCTTACTCAGGCTGGTTATGCTGGTCGCATTCACTTCGCTGTTGCAAGTGAATTCTGTGAAGGCGCAGGATACTTTGTCATTTACACCAAACGGACTTTCCGGCTGGCCTGATACTGCATTTGCAGGTGATTCTATTCCTGTGGGCGCATTCCTGAAGAACTATTCTGCTTCAAGTGTTTTCATGGATTCACTTATGGTCGAAGGTTATGTCGATACCGGACTGGTTGTTCCTTTCAGCATTCCTTACTTCCAGTTGTACCAGGTGTGGCAGCTCGCTCCGGGAGACAGTTCATTCCTGATCATTCCCATTTCTTTCCGTCCGGGTAACCAGGGCGGCCCGTTCCGTATTGGCAATAACATTGTTGTCGTCTGGCCGGTGTCGTTCAGTAATTCGCAATGGGTAACGGGCGATTCGATTACAGTGAATGTCTTTCTGATTGATACACTCAGTTCCACGGGTGGCGACTACCCGCCTGCGGAATTGCGTATTTACCCGGTTCCATCGCGCGGACCTTTGTACATCACTAGTTATCACCCGCAATTCCAGATCACGGAGATTATCATCCGCGACGCAATGGGACGCGAAGTATATCGCGGCGAAAGCAGTACATCGCCCATTGATACCGAATCGTGGGCCCCGGGAATTTATACTGTAGAAACAACGCTCAGCAACGGTACGAGCAGTTTTTACAAAATTATACGCCAGTAGAAGATCCTTTTTTGGTCCCGCATCCGCGGGGCGCCTTGTTTGGTTAATTGTTGGTATAGATTGCATCGCCCGTTCACTTTCATTGGTGGACGGGCTTTGTTTTTGAGGGGAAGTGGAGGATAGACGCAAAGGGAAAACACATATCGCTGCGCGATTAAACTATTTGAATTAACCGCAAGGGCGCAAGGAGTGCAAAGGGTTTTGGTCCTTGCGTCCCTTGCGGTGAAAAAACTCATACGATTGCGTAGCGATTGTTCCAAGGCCCGGCTTTCTTGAACCTTTGCGGAACCTTTGCGTGCGGCGCCTGCCCTGAGCCTGTCGAAGGGCGCCTTTGCGTCTATTCTTTCTATGCCCCAATCTCTCCCAACAAAAAACCCGCGCCTCTTTCGAAGCGCGGGTCTTGATTTTATTGTTGCCAGGTTACTGTTGCGGTGTCGTAAGCAGGTGAACAAATCCCTGCATCGGGTACACTTGCAGATCGTAACCAACTGCGGTTACTACATAATAGTAAACGCCGTCTTCAGAAACATTTCCTGATTTCGTTTTGCCATCCCAAAGTGCAATGGTGCCAGGCGCAGGTGGAAGTCCCATTTGCTCGCCGGTAAACACCAGGTTGCCCCAACGGTTGAAGATCTCCACCTTGATGTCTTTCACGCCGCTGACTGTAGCCATGAACTGGTCGTTCGTTGCATCTTCGTTTGGTGTAAATACATTGGGCAGTGCGATAGTGGCCTGCTCAACAACTTCGATATACAACGTATCATACACTGCGCAGCCAGGAACGCTGTTATACGCCATTACCACCACCTCGTATATGCCCGGCGCGCCATACGTATTTCCTGTGCTTGCACCCGTGCCCACATTGCTATCGCCAAATGTCCAGTTGTAATTCGTGAGTCCCGGCGAGCCGGAAGCACCAAAGTTTACCGGAAGCGGGTAAGTTCCAAAGATTGGATCTGCTGATGCGTTCACATAAGCTGTATTCTGCATAAATACAGTTACAGCGGTAAGACCTGTACACCCATTGGCATCCGTATACGTTACGTTATAGTTGCCGGGAGCCAGGCCGGTTATCGGCAGGGAGTTGTACGTTAATGAACCGATCTGGTAGGTGAACGGTGCTACTCCGGAAGGTGAGCTGTCAAACGTAATTTGACCGGACGTGTCCCCGCATTCCGAAGCGATGCTGCTGAAATTCACCAGCGGATCAATGCTGTATACAGTTACTCCGGCAAGACCGGTGCAGCCATTTGCGTCAGTATAAGTCACCGCGTAATTTCCGGGAGCCAATCCTGATGCCGGCATGGTAACAGTAGTAGAACCGATCTGGTAGGTGAATGGGGCCGTTCCTCCGGTAGTTCCGTTAAACGAAATCTGGCCGGTTGCGCCTCCGCATACTGAACCCGAACTTGCGAAATATACCTGCGGATTAGGATTCACAAAGATGGTGATCGTTGATGTGTCCATGCAGCCGTTCGCGTCTGTGCCAGTTACCAGGTACGTTGTTGTATTCGATGGATTGGCAGTGGTTGTCGTAGACAGCGGTGATGCCAGGCTGATATTCGGCGTCCATGCATACGACTGTGCCCCGGTTGAATTCAGGGTGGTAAACTGTCCTGCACAAATCGTGTCGTCGGTTGTGCCTGCTGTAACTATCGGAGCCGGATTTACGGTTACTGTAATTGTATCCGCCGAAATACATCCGTTGGCATCTGTTACGTTTACTGTAAACGAAGTAGTTCCTGTTGGTGCGGCAAGTACAGCCTGTGATGTGCTGCTTCCGATGATGCTGGCTACAGGAGTCCATGAATAAGACCCGCCCGAAACCCCAACATTCAGGGTAACCTGCGTTCCGCCACATACGTCGAAATCCGGTCCTGCATACACCGAAAACGGTGGGGCAACTGTAACCACCACGGTATCGTAGCTGAAGCAGTTGTTTGTATTTCCTGTAACAATGTATGTGGTTGTGTTTACCGGCGAAACCGATATCGTTTGCTGGCCTATGTTGCCCGGGTTCCACGTGTACGATGTGGCACCGGTGGCCGTAAGGTTTGCTGCGCCTCCGTTACAGAGCGAGGTATCATTCGAGGCAGTAATCTGCGGTGCAGAAGTCACCTGGACTGTTACCGAGTCGATGGCTGTACAACCAAAACTGTTTGTTGCTGTAACGGTGTACGTAGTTGTTACGGTCGGGCTTGCTGTTGGGTTCGATGTATTTGCACCCGTGAGCGATCCGCTTGGAAGCCAGCTGTACGTTTGTCCGTTCGGGCCCGAAGCAACAATTACTGTTGTGTTGCCCGTGCAAATGCTCGTTGATGGACTTACTGCTACGCTTGCACCAGAAATATTTATGGTTACCATATCAGAGTCCGAACATCCGTTGGCGTCAGTGATGTACAGTGTGTAGGTAGTGCTTGCTCCCGGACAGACATTTACTGTTGAGCCGGAAAGACTTCCGGGCTGCCAGTTGTATGTTACACCTCCTGTACCCGTAAGATTTACACAGCCTCCGGAACATACCGATGTGTTTAGTCCGGCATCAGCAACCGGCGACTGGTTGACGACAACCTGGATTGGTGGTGATGTTGTGGATCCGCAGCCCGAGCCCGGCCATCCTGAACCTGTAACAATTGCGTGATAATAGAGCGATGACGATAATGGCCCTGTATTCACAGAGTCATTCGTTGCGCCGGCAAGAGTGAACCAGTTAACCCCGTTCGGAGAAACTTCCCACTGAATCGTTCCGGCGCCCTGGCCCGTGAGAACAATCCACGATGACTGGCCGGAACACAAACTCGATGGAAAAGCAGCTGGA
>DATHKF010000508.1:0-2739 GCA_035489505.1 Bacteroidia bacterium
CCGGGGCGTACGAGTCTTCCCAATGCGGCGTGTAAAAAATGGTGGCGCTTTGTCCCTGTATCTGTTCGTCGTACCGGTCAACTACTTCTTTTTCAACTTTTACTTTTCCGTTATTGAGTAAAGTGATTGTGTAATCGTGGCAACCGATTGGTGCATTCGTGAACCAATGGGTATCATCCCAGTAAATCGACCGGTCAAGCCATTCCTGGTCGGTTCGTGGAAGATGAGTTGAAACAGCATTTTCATTGGAAAGCTGGAGAATGGTAATAGCGCGAACGAACTCGGTATAAGCATCTGTTTCATTTCCTATGATCCCATCATCAATCTCATGAATGAGCATGACGATCAATGCTTCATTATTCTTCTCGCCATGGTAGCTGGAATTAGTTTCCAGCGGACTTAATAGGGCAAGGTCGTACAATAGCGTTGCCACCTGGTTGGCGGGTGTATATTTGATAATATCAATCGCTATAAATTCCTCATTGCCGAGCATATTGCCCTGCATGGTGTATCCTGCAAAAACTCCCAACGCATGTATGCGCTCCTGTTCAGTGAGATTTTCATAATCTATTTCTCCTTCGAACAGATCAAAAATCGCCGACAGGGCTGATGGGGTATATGTGGTGAGAATCGCACTCTTCAATGAAATGAACTTCGCCGACAAATAAAACTCCTTCGCAACTGTTCGCAATGAATACTCCGTGCCGGCCTGGGTGACCTGGGTGTTGTTTTCAATGCGACTGAAGAAGTAATCCTGGAGATCAACGGTGTAATTGTAAGTACTCGGCGATGCGGTATGGGTCAGTGTTTTTGAAAAGTTCCATGTACTCATCTTACCTGATGCAACAACCACCCCCTTGTACATCGCCCTGGAGTAAATTAAACACGTTCTGTTCCTTGCAGAAAATGTTGAATTGATGATTGCGTTGGTTATGCTCAGATGTTCTGCGCGAACTGCAGCGATGTTCGTTTGCTCATCGTACAGCTTCTGCGTGAATAACTGCCGTGCTGTTGGACTGGCAGGCAATGGAGTTTTCACAACCACATCAAGCGATTTGATAATGATCATGTACATCTCAATGTGATACTGCACATATGCATCACGCAAGTACTTATTGATAGAATCAATCGTCGCGGATTCAAGTATCGGGACAGATGCAGAATCAATGTGCGTTTGCGTCACATAATTGGCTCCCGGACTATTTCCGTCAACGACAACAACAAACCGCATCTGGTCGACCGACGATGGGTTCACTGATTCATTTTCACCAATGAGCTGGCAAAGCTCAGATTGACCTTCGCGGATCAACTGCTGACGCTGCAACGAATCAATTGAAATTGCCGGAAGACAATTTGAAAGGACAACGAATACCAGAATGAAAAAGGCTCTCATGTTATTCTCTTGACATTTGTTTGATCAATGTATTTTTTACCAGCACCTTGATTCCATTCTCGGCAACCACCGCTGCGATTTCTGCTTCGGTTTTGCCAAGGGCAAGTTGCTGGACAACAAAATTTTTAAAAAGCAATCCGTTTACTGTGAGGTATTGCCCGATGAAATGCAATTCTTCGTCCGGACAATCTTCGCGCGACATGACGAGGAGAATTTGTGAAGTGTAGTAAGTCAATTGAGCGGTTTTGTATTGATTTCCGATCACGTACGACGGATCATTTGGATTTGCTTCTTCTTCAGAATAACTTATTGTTTCGTATGAGTCGTTCGCAGGCTGAGATGGGGGAGCAGGTACATTGGTGCCGCTCGCTGCCTGTTGCTGTGCATCTACGCGATTACCGAGTTGCTGCTCGTATCCATTCATGGACGATTGCTGCGATGAAATGGTCGAAGCACTTAACTCTCCACGGATAATTGTCATGGCCGCTTTCATGATCCGCATCTCCTGCGGGTTGAGCGTGTCATTCGTCAATGGCAGTAAATATCCTCCGGTTACGAGTGTTACCGTTCCGTCAGCATTCACGATCCACTGACCTCCATTGCTATCTGTGATGAGCACACCACCTTCAGGGTCGATGGGAACAATGGTTTGATTACCGTTTTCATCAATGATGACGATATCGCCATTGCCGTTCACGTAGATGCTGTCTATATTTCCTGTGTAGTAGTAACTGGTGTCGTAAACATAATTTACGTTCCACTGCGTCACCCAACTCCCCACACCCTCCGTCACCGCCTTCACTTCTCCCGCATACATCACCTGGTCCGTTCCAATCTGGATCCCGGTAAACGTACACGCCACCGTTATCCCCAGTGGCATGATCACTTTTCCGAGACCGGTGTAAAGGCCGTTCGCATTGGACGTGTTGCTCAGCTGCGTCACTACCATCTCGAATTGTCCCACCTGCCAGATCATGCCTTCGGTGGCCTGAGTGAGCGGAGAAAAATTTTGTTGCTCAGGTGGTGGAGAAGTTTCTCCGCAGTTGAGCATGGCGTGCGCCGGTGTAGTGAACGTTACGATGTTGCTCCACGGACCATCCGTTCCATTGGGAAAAACGCCGTGCACCTGCGCTTCATAGGTAGTGAGCGGTTCGAGATTCGTGATGCGGACATTCGCCTGCGTGGTGTTCAGCGGAAACCAGTTGACGGTATTCACCTTGCGGAACTCGAGATGGTAATTCGCGTACACACTCGCGCTGTCCCACATGCAACGTGCCTGCCGGTGCGTGAGCGCCTGCGCGGAAAGTGTGAGGTTTGCGAGATTGCCCAGCAGCAACGTGCTGTTT
>DATHKF010000509.1:0-7669 GCA_035489505.1 Bacteroidia bacterium
GCAAAAAGGATGTATTCTGCAAGTGTTCCGAAGACCGGGTAGTGTCTCACTTTGCTTTTTGACACGGTCCCGATAGCAATCGGGAGCGCATTTTTACGGCATTTTCTTATTCTAAGCCCGGGCGCTCACGGCGAGATAACGCTAACGCGCCGTGAGCGCCCGGGCTTAGAACGGGTTTCGTGCTTCTTTTAGCGCCGTGTCGCCGTGTAAAAATTATCAAATGCTCAAACTGAGACACTACCGAAGACCGGCACGATTCTTTTTACACGGCGGCGCGGCTACACAGCGATTCGCTGCGCTCATTGAAAAATTAACTACACAGGTGCACAGGGGTAATTTCACAGAGGTTCACTGAGCATACGTTTGATAAACACTCAGTGAACCTCTGTGAAAACACTCAGTATACTCTGTGGTAAAAAAATAAGCACCAGAATCGCGAAACAATTTACCACGCGTGTCGCTGTGCCGCCGTGTAAAATTTGAGAAATACTGTGATGAGGTCGGGTCGTATTACCCGTGAATGCCCTGGCTCGTACCGTACCGCTGTATCACTTCCGATTCATACACCAGGAATTCATTCCACCGTTTATCCACATCGATATCACCACCGAATTTCCGCGCGAAGCCAATAAACATCGTGTAGTGATTCGCCTCACTGATCATGAGATCGCGGTAAAAACCGGAAAGCACCTTGTCCTTGATATTTTCTGAAAGCACCCGGAACCGTTCGCAACTGCGCGCTTCGATCATCGCGGCAAACAAAAGACGGTCAACGAGAATCTGTTCGCGTGTCCGATACGGAATCTTGATAAACTTCATCAACTCATTCACGTAATCGTCCTTGCGTTCTTTTCCAAGTTTTTGTCCGCGCGATAAAATGAGATCGTGCACCATCCGGAAATGCTGCATTTCTTCCTGCACCAGTTCGGTCATCGCAGTTACCAGTTCGGAATATTCCGGGTGATTGACAATGATAGAAATTGCATTGGTTGCTGCTTTTTGCTCGCAGTACGCGTGATCGGTGAGAATCTCGTCGATGTTTTCTTCAACGATGTTGACCCAACGCGGATCGGTTGTGAGTTTGAGTCCAAGCATGGTCTATCTTAAATCTGGTTGCTGCGGCGCTTCGCTGGAAGTTCCTCGCGTGAAACGACGAAGCAACGGTCCGCTGATGATGCTCGTGAGCACCGCCATCACCACAAGCGCTACAAACATTTTCACGTCGATGAGCCCGGCCTGGAGAGCCAATGTTCCAAGAATGATTTCCATCGCGCCACGTGCATTCAGTCCGAATCCAACGGCCAGTGCTTCCTTGCGCTTTAATCCGCCCATGAACGCGCCAAGCATCGCACCCAACACTTTGCAGAATACGGCGAGGAAGAATACGATGGCCACCAGCTTCAGATCGAAATTGGCAATGAAGTTTACTTTGAGTCCGATGCCCACGAAGAACAGCGGCGCAAAAATGTTTGTTACAAACTGGTGGATGATCTCGCGGGCTTCTTCACGCAGGTGCACAGAATCGCCAATGGCAATTCCCATGATGAACGCACCGAGGATCGCATGAAGACCGATTGATTCTGTGAAGGCCGCGCCTAAAAATCCAAGACCGAGACACAACGATAAAACTCCACCAGGCCACGAAAATTTCTTCTGGATCCATGGCAATGCGAAATTGATTACGCGCTTACCGATGATGAGCATGAACAATCCGAAACCGAGGATCATCCCCACCGTTACCCACGGGTTCTGGATTTCTGCGTGTCCGCCTGCCATGCTCAGCACCAACGAAAACAACAGCCATCCAACCAGGTCATCGAAAATTGCAGCGGCCATGATGATCATGCCCACTTTGGTTTTGTAGAGATTCAGATCCATCAGGATGCGCGCTATAACGGGAATCGCTGAAACGGCCATGGCGACTCCGAAGAACAGTGCGTACACGTGTTTCTCACTATTGCCAAGCGTAAAGAACTGGGGGAAATACCATACCGCAGCGAAACCGAGCGCAAGCGGAATGATCATGCTGGTGATACTGGTGAGGATTGCAGTCTTGCCCTGCTTGAGCACAACGTGTAACTGAACTTCCAGTCCGGCCACAAAGAGGAGCATCACCACAGCCAGTTGTGTGATACCATCCATGGCAATCTTTACCGCGCCTTCTTTCGGGAATAGGTTTTTGAATTCATCAGGGAAAAAATATCCGAATATCGTCGGGCCGAGAATTACACCGACAAAAATTTCTCCCAACACGGTAGGTAGTTTGAAACGCTTACCTAACTCAGCAAAAAGCCGGGAAAGAATCAGCATCACCCCGATGGAGAGAAACAAAATCACAAGGTCATGGCTGAGTAACTTCATTCCTGCTCCGCTATTCTAGAGTGAACAATCAGAACATTGCATGGAAGCGCCTCGAGAATGTATTCCATATCGTGCGTGAAGATCCGGTCAATGAGTCCATAACTCATGTCAGGTGAATTGATCACCAACAGATCGGCTTTCTTCGTCTCTGCATACTGGCGAACGGCATAACCCGGTTTACCCTTGATCTGTTTCTCCGCAATTTCAATTCCTTCCTCTTCGGAAATATTCGTCACTATCTCGTGCACTTTATCCACTTCGGTTTGCGTAATTTCTTTTTTGAGCTTGTATGCTTCACCCGCCGTAGTTTCGTTGGCCACAGTCATGGCAAGACCTTGCTGCTGAATTTCGGTTACAACGGTTACGTCTTTTGCTTTGATGTGGGTCGCGAAATAAACCGCCGTGCGTATGGTGAGTTGTGTCTTCGGACTTTCCACGGCATTCACCACGATGCGCCTGAACCGCGATCCTTCGGCCTTGGGTTCTGTCAGCAGCAGCACAGAACATTTTGCTTTGCGGCTGATCTTCCGGGCTACGGAACCGAGATAATACTGGAGAATGTTTTCTTTTTTCATTGCGCCCATCACCAGCAGGTCAACAATGTGCAGCTTGCACAGGTGCAAGAGCGTTTGTACCGGCTCTCCTTCATTCCACACTACGCGCACTTTACTCTCGCTGATCCCGGTCTTTTGCATGAGCTCCGACAGGCGATGTTCTTTGTGGCGCGTCCGCTCACCCACATGCATCAGGATGAGTGTTGCGCTGAACTTCTCCGAAAGAATTTTTGCTTCTGCCAGCAGGTTTTCCAGCCGCGGGGAAAATGCAACGGCTACCCCGATCGTTTCAAACGGCCAGGATGGTCTGTTTTTGAGTTTGCTATAGTCCATGGGTACGGGACAAATATACGGGTTGCCGGGCAGTTGGTGGTAGTGTCTCGAAATTGGGTAGTGGGTATGCTTACCATTCTCCTTGCACGTCATCTGCGGTTTGATGCCAGCCACCAAGCGGATAGCAAGACCCAATTTTACCACCAAGAGCACCAAGTACACCAAGCATCTTAAAAAGCATTTTCCTGGTGTACTTGGTGAACTTGGTGAACTTGGTGGTTGAAAAACGCTACAATCTCCTTGGCTCACCGTTTTGCGCATAGTAGGTTTTAAGTGGCCTGCATTCTGAGGGTGCCGCAAGCTAAATTGACCCACTACCCGTAATTGTCATTGTGCGGTGCGGGATTTTCAGCCGACGGACCGCATCAAAGAAAAATCACTTTATTTTTTCGACCAGTGGTATCAGAACCGCCGCAGTTGTCGGGGAACGCACGGTATCCCATTTTTCACTCCATTCCCGGTAAAACCTTCCGGCCACCAGCTTCGTTATATAGGTGAAAGAATGAAGAGAGAGAAATTAAATTCCCCCAAAGATGAAGAAGGCCGTTTACGTGGTAGAAGACAACCCTATGTTTGTTCTGATGCTGAACTATCGTTTTGATGAGTGGACCAATGTAAATCTTGTGCATTTTTCAACGGCAGAAGATTGTATCAAGCACCTGGAGACGCACCACTCGCACCCCAGTTTGTATGTACTCGACTACCAGTTGCCGGGCATGAATGGTCTGGATGCGCTGAAAAAAATCAAGAAACTCGACACGCAATCCCGGGTAGCTATTCTATCTTCGACCCTGAACAAGGAACTTGCCATAGAGTTTATGAAAGCCGGCGCCGAAGAGGTCATTGAAAAACGTGACCGCTACCTCGAGAAGCTGTGCAGGTTGCTTGATGAAGTACACTAGAATTTTACCGCTGCATCGTATGCACCTATCAGAAGCACAAACACAGGTGGACACCTGGATAAAAACGCATGGAGTCCGTTATTTCAGCGAACTCACGAATACTGCTGTGTTGATGGAAGAGGTCGGTGAACTGGCGCGCATCATGGCACGCAAATATGGCGACCAGTCGTTCAAGGAAAATGAAAATCAGAAAGAGCTGGGCGATGAAATGGCCGATGTACTTTTTGTACTGATCTGTTTGGCGAACCAGACTGGCGTCAATCTCGAGGAAGAACTGAAGAAAAATTTAGAGAAGAAAACGAAGCGCGATGGGGAGCGGCATAAGAATAATGAGAAGTTGAAATGATGTGCTGATCACGGCTTGTCATCCACGGCGAGCCTGTTTTGAGCGAAGCCGAAGGGCTCGGTCTGACAAGTCCTTCGTCATTCCTCGGCTCCGCTCGGTTTGACAAGTGGTTTCACTAATAGATTTCGTAAACGTGTCATTTCCGGTCTCGCTAGACGACTCGTTGAGCGGAGCTATTTGTCAGACCGAGCGGTAGTGTCTCAGTTTGGATATTAAGCGTTTATGAAAACCGCTTAAGCGGTTGAGTGTTATCACCCATCCATTGCCGGGGGGCTTAAGCCCCGGCAATGAAAACAGCAATGCCCCCAAACGGTTTCAACCGTTTCCATTCCACAAATATTAACTGGCACTTCAAACTGATACACTACCGACCGAGCGGAGCCGAGGAATGACGAAAGGAGGAGTGAGGGTCACCGGAATAATTCAAAAACACATCCTGATTTTCAATCTATTACGCTTTTAATTGTTTCATAGACTAGTTTATACTATAAACTAGTCTACATTTGTCAAAACAATTGAAAACAATGAAACCCGATAAAGCATTAACCGAACAGGAAAGCCTCGACATCATCAAAACGATGCTGGCGAAAACACAAACCGGAATCCGCGATAATGGATTTATGTTCCTGTTGTGGGGCTGGCTCGTATTCGCAGCCGCTGTTATTCATTACGTGCCCATGATGTTCATGAACAGTACAATTGGCGGACTCGCGTGGCCCGTGCTCATGACGATCGGTGGTATCACATCGGCCATTTATTCCATTAAGCAAAGCAAAAAGCAGGAAGTAAAAACATACGCACACCAGATGCTCAACTACACCACTATCGCTATGGGTGTTGGTATTGCGTTTACATTAACACTCGGCGGATTGTTTACCACCTGGAATATCACCTACGGATTTTTGATGCTTGTATACGGCACGTGGCTCTTTATGGCCGGTGGAATTCTCGAATTCAAACCGCTGCAGGCCGGCGGAATCGTAAACTGGATCCTCGGCGCGGTAACGTTCTTCGTACCGGAACCACACGAGTTGCCGATGATTGCGTTAGCTGTGTTGCTGGGTTACATTATTCCGGGTCACCTGATGAAAGCACGTTTCGACAAAGAATCCAAATGAAACCATTCCAGGAACTTGATCCGGTTTTGCATTCGCAACTGCGCCTGGCGGTGATGTCGCTGCTCATCAGTGTGAAAGAAGCGGAGTTCAATTATCTCAAAGAGAAAACCGAAGCAACGGCCGGTAATCTCAGCGTACAACTGGGCAAATTGAAAGATGCGGGGTACATCGAAATGGAAAAAACGTTCCGCGATAATTATCCGCTTACGACGTGTAAAATAACTGCGGCAGGGAAGAAAGCGTTTCAGAAGTACGTTGACGCGTTGCAGGAGTATATTAAAAAGAAGTAGGGAGTAAAGAAGTAGGCAAGTAGGCAGTCCGGATAACGGAGTCAGAATCTTCGAATGAAAAATCAACCAACCACCAACCCATGAACTCAATCAACGATCCCAAAGATGAATTACTCTGGAAACAGGCACGCCGTCGTGTTTCATTCAAGCGCCAGTTTGCTGCATACATTATCGTGAATGCTTTCCTGTGGGCCATGTACTTCATGCAGGGCAACGGCGAACATTACTATGGAGTTGCTCCGTGGCCGTTGTGGAGTACGATGGGATGGGGAATCGGCATTGCGTTTGGATATTACAAGGCGTATCACTCGAATGAACCCGGAGCTGTGGAGCGCGAATACGAAAAACTGAAAAGCCAGGGGAAATAGATCGCCGCGATTGTGTTGCTTAATAGGAACGCGGACCCTTTCGCTGCGCTCGGGGCGCGGATTGAAAAGGATTTTCGCGGATGATCGCTGCGCGATCTGTGTTACTCAAGCGGTACGATCGCGCAACGATTCTAATCCGTTTTTGATCCGCTCGATCCGTTAAATCAGCGTTCTATTCAGTAACACCAGTCAATATTAATCGCAAAACGATTATCCGTACTATTCCGTGTGTTCTGTGTTTTCCGTGTACCATCAAGAAGCACAAGAACATTTTTCTGATCGCGGAGCGATGATTCCCGGCGGCACATTTCTTGAATCATTTCCTGGAAACAACAGTTGCTTTTTGAGCAACATTAAAAACAGGAAGTATGAAACCTTTAGGAATAGTTCTGATCGTCGCAGGGATTGTCATGATGATCATCACCGGCATTAACGTAGTTACCGAGGAGAAAGTGGTTGATCTCGGATCAGTGGAGATCACGAAAGAAAAAGATAACCCGATCAGCTGGTCGCCCATCATTGGAGCTGTTCTGCTCGTTGGCGGAGTAGTTGTATTCCTCACCGGACGCAAAACCGCGTAAATTTTCCCCGCTCTGGGTACAGAATTTCAAAGCACTTCAATATATGTATATACATATATTCCGTATCTTTGTGTGAATTGCTCTGCGTATGGAACGAAGAAACGCTTTGAAACTACTTACGCTGGGAGCAGCAGGATCATTGGCCATGACGTTAACCGATCTCAGAAAATTTGCAGACGATCTTCCGGCAGACGAAAAACAGCCCGCGCTTTTTCTCGGGCACGGAAGTCCGATGAATGCCATTGAAGACAACCTCTTCACGCGTTCATTGGGCGTTCTCGGAACTTCGCTGCAAAAACCGAAAGCCGTCCTGGTTGTGTCTGCGCATTGGCTCACCAAAGGAACTTTCGTTTCTACCGCATTGCACCCGGAAACCATTTACGACTTCGGCGGATTTCCTCCCGAACTTTCACAGGTGAAATATCCTGCGCCCGGTGCACCGGATCAGGCGCGACTGGTGAAGAGTACAATTCTCACTACGCACATCGAAGAAGATCCATCGATGGGACTCGATCACGGTGCGTGGAGTGTGATCCGCCACATGTGGCCCGATGCTTCTGTTCCTGTTTTTCAAATGAGCATCGACTGGTACAAATCGCCGCAATGGCATTACAACCTTGCGCAGGAACTGAAAGCGCTCCGCCGGAAGGGAATCATGATCATCACCAGCGGAAACATCACGCACAATTTACGAAACGTGGTGTGGAACAATATTGATGCACCACCGGTCGACTGGGCACTTGAGTTTGATGAAGCGGTAAAGAAAAACATCGACTCGCGCGATCATTTGAAAATTATCAATTACGATTCGCTGGC
>DATHKF010000510.1:0-4089 GCA_035489505.1 Bacteroidia bacterium
TTCAGCGAACGCTGATGATTCGCCAGCGAGGAATCGTATTTCCCCTGAGCGAAATACGAATTGCCAACCATATTGTATCCATTGGCAATACCTTTTTTAAAACCAATTTTATTTCCGAGGGCGATGGCAGAGTTTGCAACAACGAAGGCTGAATCGTATTTCCCGAGAAGGTAAACCTGTCGTGAAAGCAGGTTCAGTGTATTGACTTTCGTGGTATCGTCGGCCTGCGTTTTGAGCGCAAGGATCAGCGAGTCGGCTTTTGATTTTTGGGCAATGGCGGGAACAAGGCAACAGCACAGTGCCAGAACAATCAGCGGATGTCTTAACATTGGCAATGAAGGTAACATGGAACCACCAGTGACGGGCGACCGGATTTCGAAAAAAGGGTACCGGTTACCGAAAATCAACTTCGCTCATAAAAATTAACCGCAGAAAGCACTGGGGTTTTCGCAAGGTTTTTTCAAACCACCAAGGACACCAAGTACACCAAGAAAGTGTTTAGTACGCTTGGTGTACTTGGTGGTATAATTTTCAACGGCCAGGCGCATTGATCAGCGCTCTCTGTAACTCTGTGAAAACCACTCAGTGCTCGCACTGAGCCTGTCGAAGTGTGGTAAAATGAGCAATATAACCGTAGAGCGACCCGCCGTGGATCAGCTGTCCATCAGGTAACGCACAGAATAATAAGGTGTGCCACTGCCCATGGGGTTTGGAGGAACTTCAAGCGTATCGCAGGCCGAATTGCTGATCAACATCGAGGCTTCGTCGGTTGCATTCACGGGAACGCCCCAATACATTCCGAACTCACCCTGACCCGATGGACCTGTTAAGGTTAAGACCATGCCACCCGGTTCGAGATTGAGACCGGAACTTCCTTCTGACAGCAATGCCTGTGGCGAATTATTTACATAAGCGAGAAGGTTACCCCAATCCACAATAGAAGGCAATTTCCATCCTGCGGGAATATTGCTCACCGCAGATGGATACACATACAATCTTCCGTAAACAGGTTCGCCATCATTATTTAAATACAAGGAGTTGGGAAGCGTTGACGGTGGTGATGAAGTCGTTGGCCAGGTACCCGCATCATCGTAATTATAATCCTGTCCGATCCACACCTGGTTGTTGATTGTGACGAGCGTGTATACGGTTTGATCTTTCGGATCGCACCAACCTACGCGTATCACATTTACCGTGACAGATGAAGTGTCCACCAGTGCTCCATGAATATTGTATGCGTTCAGTGTGAATGTTACTTCGGTAGTGTCTGTGAGCGCATTCAATGTGATCGTTTTATCGTCGGTGGTCCACAGGGCCGTGTTGGAATAAGTTGCCGTGTACGTTGCCGAATGATCGCTGGTGATTTCCACCTTGCCGGCTTCATATACTTTCCAGTTCAGTGCAACAGTAGCAAACTGGTTCAGATTAAAATTCACGGATGCAGGTCCGGTAAAGGAATAGATCCCGGGTTTCTGCATAATGCTCACCTTGAACTGTGGTTCACTCAATGTTGCACCGTTCCCGTCCATGACATTCAATGTAAACGTGATGCGGTCGCCGGGTGAAAGCTGTGGCATGGTCACCTGGAAATTATCGTAGACCATGGTATCCGTATCGGGATACGTTGCCACGTACGGTAATGCAAGGGCATCGATTTGCGCATCACTGTCGAGACTGATCGAAGCGATGTACAATGCGGCCCAGAACAATTTTACATCCACGTCCTGTTTTTCACGGATATCAATTTTCGCGGGGCCGTACATTTTCGCCGCACCTTCGGCAAGGGCTGCACACTTCAGGACAGGAAGCACAAATACCTGGTCGTTGTACTTTGTGTTTTCATCTTGCATGAATCCCGAGAACTGCACGTACATCTGCGTAGCACCGACCGGTGTAAACGAAAAAATAGTACTGAAAACAAAAGTTACGTTTGCGTCAGCGCCGATGCCAATGATTCCCTGGTTGGTGGAACCGGGACTGAGCACCCACCTGGGAGAATTATTGTCGCCGGTTGCAGAGGGATTGCTGATCTGCCAGCCACCGGTTTCATCGTCGGCTACTGCAGCGCTGATTGCCCACGCGGACCCTGTTGTGCCCGCTGCTGATTTATCTGCAGGCGCAAGTGCTCCCGCGGTATCGCCATAAACAAAACTCACAATCACTTTCGGATTGCCTTGCCACATCGCAGCGCCGTTGTAAAAAGGATTGCTGCTTTTGTTTTTGATATTCAGGAAGAGTGAATTGGTGAGGTCACTGCCTGAAGTGGAAACATAAACAACTCCATCGTACTCTGTTTCGAGTTCCAGTACACTGTCGAGGTTTACATTGGTGTGCACAACCGGTGTGGAGAGTACAACAGTTACCACATCCTGTGAAGGCACACTGGTTCCGGTGAGGTTGAAATTAACCTGCACGGAATCTGAATCGGGACTTTCAGTGCTGAGTACATTCGTGATATTGAACGAGAGTGTTTGTCCCGAAGGCCATGTTCCGGCTGTACTGTTCAGCTGCAGTGAAACAGCACCCGGGCTGGAAGCAGCGGGTGTCCACGCGGCCTGTGAAATTTCCGTGATGACCATTGCGTTGAGCTGTGCGGTTGTACTACAAAACGACGGCATGAAAATTTCCAGGTTGGATGTGGATGTCAAAGCAATGTCGCTGCCGGTTTGATTGTTCAAGGTAACCGTCAGGACCGCAGCGGTACCCACGTAGATTGTTGCAATCTGATCAGTGGGTGATGCCGCGTTTACTACTGTCATGGTTATAGTACCGGCGGTGGTTGTCGATTGATCTTTCATTTTTTCAAACCAGGATTAAGTTGTTGTTCCTGAAAAGCGTCCGGCAATTCTTCCGTTCTCACGCTTTCAGATATAGTGGATGTTGCGGAAGACAGGATAAACCGGAGCGAACAACTGCCGGTATAACCTGGTTCGGCCGGAACGTCTAAACACGCCACCTGACCGGCAGTAATTATGGCCACACCTTCCAGGCCGGGACCTTCCGTGGACAGCCCCCAATAAATTCCGCTTGATCCGATGTTGTCACAACCAACATCCAGGTAATTTTCTCCGCCCAACTGAAGGTTCAGCCCGGAACTTCCTCCCGCAATTAACTCGTTGTAGGCGTTAGCGCCGTAGAAATCCGCAAGGGCAGTCCAGTCGTCGTCTGTGGGCAATCTCCATCCGGCAGGAGTATTATTCTGCGCCGACTGCAACGTGTACAATCTTCCGTACAATGCTTCATACGATGGATCGTTGTTGTAAAAGCAGGAGCCGGTTGGATCGTTGTAATCATAATTCTGTGCGAGCCAGGTCTGGTTGTTGATGACAACGATCGGGTATACTTTCTGGTCTTTCGGATCGCACCAGCCGGTTAAGGAAAAATCAACTGTGCATTGAAGGGAATTGATCAGGTTTCCTTGCGCGTCATATCCATCAAGCGTAAATGCAATCGACGTACCTGCAGTAAGACCGCTTATGGATATTACGGTGCTGTCTTTGTTCCACAACGGTGAGGGTGGATAATTTTTTTTGTACGTCACAGAAGACGCACTGCTCAGTGCGATGGAAGCCACACTGTATATATTCCAGTTCAGCGTTACAGTGGCATCCTGGTCCAGGTTGAAGCTTACGTCTGCTTCCGGTCCGGCAAATGTGTAAATGTCGGGTTGCTGTTCAATGCTCACATCATATTGCCGGGTGTTGAGCACGTTCCCGTTGCCATCGAGGCCCTGTATGGTAAAAATTACGAGCGTTGCCGGGGTTACATCCGGCAAAGTGATTACTGTGTTGTCATAAATCAACGGAGAAGTATCCGGGTAACCCGCCGTGTACGTTGGTGGAACAGGAGCAGGTGTGGCATCGCAGAGGAGGTTTATGGATGCAATTTCAAAGCCACTCCACTGCAGGCTGACCGGAACATTTTGCATTCCGGTGATGTACAGGATTGCCGGACCGAAAAAAGTTTCCACTCCGCGATCCGTCGGCGTACTTTGTTTCAGGATGGGCAACACAAACGTATGGTCGTTGTACATTGTATTTTCATCCCGCATGAAACCGGTAAACTGTGCGTACACCTGCGTTGCACCGG
>DATHKF010000511.1:0-5265 GCA_035489505.1 Bacteroidia bacterium
GACGATCTCCGTGACCTCGCGATACAAACATTTACCGCCGCATACGCCCGTTTCAATACCAGTGAAAACATGCGCAAGTACATTTCTGAAAATTTCAGCGAAGCGAAATTGAATGAAGAACTGAATTCAGAAAAAGTTGAAATCCTGCTCGGCGAAAGCAAAAGTGAAATTGTAGCGTACGTCAAGCTGGTTAAATCGCCGGAAAGAAAAACCGAAGCCAGTAATCCTGTGGAGATCGCACGTTTGTACACGCGTATAAACCTGATCGGGCAGGGGATCGGAAAATCGATGCTCGAAGCGGTGGAATACTACGCGCGTGAAAACGGGCACGATGCGATTTGTCTCGATGTGTGGCAGAAAAATTTCCAGGCCGTCAATTTTTATCAACGCGAAGGTTTCCGGATCTGTGGAACCACGCAATTCGTTTTAGGCACCGATGCACAGGATGATTTTGTGATGATTCGCACCATTGAGCCATTGAAAGACTAACTTTGTTTTGACACAAACCAAAAAACGGCAATCATGCATACACTGTACACTTTATTGGCTTCGGCCCTTATTCCACTCATCATCGGTTTTATCTGGTACAATCCGAAAACATTTGGAAATCCCTGGATGAAAGCTTCGGGAGTGACCGAAGAAAAACTGAAAACAGGAAGGATGCCTGTCATTTTCGGCGTCACATACGTGATGGGATTTCTGATCAGCGTTGCTTTGATGGCTATGGTTATTCACCAGGCGCACATTTTTTCAATCTTCGCGGATGTACCGGGAGCACAGGATCCGGCTACGGAAGTTGGTAAATACGTCAGCGATTTCATGGCGAAGTACGGCACGCTGTACAGAACGTTTAAACATGGCGCTTTCCACGGAACACTGACCACGCTGTTTTTTGTAGTACCGATCATCACAGTAAACGCTTTGTTTGAACGTCGCGGTTTCAAATACATTGCACTTCACGGAGGTTACTGGATGGTAACGCTTGCGATCATGGGTGGAATCATTTGCCAGTTTGCCATGTAATCATGGAGTACGTTCTTGAAACAGAACGATTGCGTCTCCGGAAAGTTATTCCGGAGAAGGACGCCGCGTTCTTCGTTGAAATTCTGAACTCGCCTTCCTTTTTAAAATTTGTCGGCGACCGCAAAGTACGCACCATAGAAGACGCAATCGCGTATCTTGAAAATGGAGTGATGAAACGTTACGTGGAAAACGGTTACGACGGTTACATGGTCGAACTCCGGGAAACGGGAGAATCGGTGGGTAACTGCGGATTGTTCAAGCGTGCCGTACACGATTACCCGGATATCGGATTTTCGTTTCTTCCGCAACACGAAGGCAAAGGTTACGGATTCGAATCTGCGACGGCGGTATTGGGATTGGCGCGGCAACTGAAAATTCCGCGTGTGCTTGGAATCACTGTCGCATACAATACGCGATCTGTTCGTTTGCTCGAAAGTCTCGGACTTCGTTTCGAGAAAAATTTTCACATGGAAGGCGATCCGGAAGAACTAAGTTTGTACGGAATGGATCTTTGATCATGGGAAAAATTCCCCGCTGGAAAATTTCACTGTACGCGATGGTTGCGTTGTACATCGGTGGTGGAATCAATCATTTCATCAATCCGTCGTTTTATTTGTCGGTGATGCCCGCGTGGTTGCCTTACCAGGAATTCGCAAACTACAGCAGCGGAGTGGTGGAGATCATTCTCGGAATTCTGCTGCTGGTCGAACGAACGCGAAGATTTTCTGCATGGATGATCATTGCGATGTTGTCCGTTTTCTTTTTCGTGATCCATATTCCGATGTGTTTTCACTTTTACGGTAAAGACACGATGATGTTCTGGATTTCGGTGGCGCGGATTCCGTTGCAGATTGTGCTGATCAATTGGGCATGGAAGTTTGCGAAGCGAAGACATTCGAGCCCTGCAACTTCGCACGATTGAAGTGTTCCTGATAACATGACAAAGAACATTGACGACATAAAACAGTTCATCCGGATGCGCAGTACGCCGGGGAGGATTTATCGACCGCTACGTTTGTTTTAAAAATACCCGGAAACTCCTTTGTACCGTTCCCGGTCTTTCCCGATCACTTCACCGGTGCATGCATCTACCAAAAGAGTTTTGGTAAAGGAAGTAAATTTTGTTCCTCTCTTTCCTGATCCCCGGTAACGTTCGAATTCGACTTCGAGATAGACATGTGTGGAGTCGAGATACACGGTCTCCGAATAGTCGGGAGGAGAATAAGAATCAAACGGGTAGATACGGGTGTGGCATTTGCGGAGTGGTTTACCGAGATGTTTCCGGGTGATTTCGTCCATTTGTTTTTCCCCGATCAGTTTGCAATGTTCCGGTGAAGATCCCGATGTATCAGGAATTAATCTTCCCCAACGGTCAGTTGCAGGACGATAAGAGCTTGTTTCATCGATTTTCGATCCGGGAAATCTGAAGGAGTAAAAAAAATCATAGGTGCGTACCGTATCCCCGATCATGGTGTCGTTCCATAAACACATATGATTCGGGTCAGCCCACACGTAAGAACCTGTATCGAATACGAAGCAGTTTTCAAAAAGAGAATCTCCGTATTCCACACGCATCGCGGAATCGTACGAGGCCTTTTGCTGCGCGCAGACTTCCGAAACTTTGCGCTGAGCAGAAAGTGTTGTTGAAGCAAAAAGGAATACAAGAATGAAGCGTAGGATCATCTTGCAATATACTGCGAAACAAGCTGCGAAATGTTTTCTCCACGTCAACCGGGCGGAGCCGGGGTGACAAGCAGGCGGATCGGATTTTGCACACATCTGCAAATCAACACTATTCCACTTCACAGACAAATACCTTTGAATCTTTATTCCCTTTCAATGCGAACAAAGACCTGAATCCCACTTCTGCAATAATGAAATTCACTTCAGGTGATTTGTATTCTTCCACCACGCGGATGATGTCTAGCCCGATCAGTTCCGATTTATCTGTAAAACGTAAATAGACTTTGATTGAAAAATCATTGTCAAGAACCGTGTTGCCCGGATTTTTCCCGCCGTTGTTCTTCTCAAGTTTTTTCAGTTTCCGGTAACCGTATTTGTAATCGTACGTCAATGCAGAAACATCGGAAAGTACGGCACTGCCGGTAGGATGACTTCCCGCGCCTTTGCCTACAAAAGTCTGCTTGCACGAGTACGCACCTTCCACTTCAATGGCGTTGTATTCGTAAAGCACTTTATACAGTTCGTCATCCTGTTTCACAAAACGCGGCATCACGTAAACTTTGAATTTGTCGCCCGATTTTGCAGCGCTGCCAATGAGTTTGATCCGCAATCCTTTTTCTTTGGCGTAACGGATGTCGGCAAATGAGATGTTCTGGATGCCGAGGTTCAGCACGTCATCCGGCTTCAGCACTACACCAAAGGCATGCACGTTCAGCAAAATGCTTTTGTAGAGTGTATCAAAACCGGCAACGTCCATCCACGGATCGAGTTCGGCAAAACCACTGTCCTGGGCATCTTTGAGAACCACACCGTAATCTTTATTCTCAAGCTCCATGCGCGTGAGAATATAGTTGGTTGTGCCGTTGAGAATACCGCGCAGACTTCCGAGCAACTCGTTGTCGTAATATTCTTCGAGTGTGCGGATGATCGGAATACTTCCTCCGGCCGATCCTTCATAGATCAGCGCTTTGCCGGTTTCCACCTGGATGCGGTACAACTCATCGAAATACGTGGCGAGCATTTTCTTGCTGGCGCTAACTACGTGCATGCCATTGCGCATGGCTGTGCTCACGATCTTGTAGGCTTCTTCGGTATCAGTGATCATTTCTACAACCACATCCACGTCTTTGCGATCGAGAATGTCGTTCTTTTCATACGTAATGAGCGACTGATCCACGCTGCGTTTCTTCGACGGATCTTTCACACCGATCTTACGGATGTTCGCCTGGAGCACTTCGGAGTGGTTCAATACATCGTACAATCCCTGGCCTACACAGCCAAATCCAAAAAGAGCTATTGAAATTTTATTATCCTGTGACATAATTTATTGTTAAGCGTTATTTATTTGCCACTAAGGCGCTAAGTCTCTAAGATGCACGAAGAATTGAAGGAAAGAATCTTGGTGCTGCTTTGTGTCTTTGCGCCTTTGTGGCTATTTGTATTTGTTGAGCGTTATTTTTTTGTTTGCCGTCCTGAGCTTGTAGAAGGAAGACTTTAAGCTACACGAAGTTCTTTCGGTTTTCTTCTTATTCCTTTGTGGGGCTTTGTGACTTTGTGTCTTAGTGGCAGAATAGAATTACATATGAAGTCCGCATTCCGTTTTCGATCGGTTCACCCATCGTCCTTCTCTTCCCCGTCCTTTCACCGTGCAATGTATACAGCCTACCGAACTGAATCCGTGACGCACCAATGGATGTTCCGGCAGATTATTTTTCTCCATGTACGCTTTTGCATCTTTATCGTTCAGGTCAATGATCGGGTAAAATTTCAGGATGTCATTTTTCTGCTCGAAGATATTCATTTGCTTCCGGTAACTGCTCTGACTTTGCATGAGCCCGGAAACCCAGACTTTGAATTTTCCCTTGATCTTATCGAGTGGCTCTACTTTATTGATCGAGCAACAGAGATCAGGATCTTTACTCCAGGTCTGGTCGGCGTTGGTGAAATTATTTTTCCATTCTTCCGGTTTTACTTCATGCACTGTGAGACCAAGCTGTTTCGTGAGCATTTGTTTGTACTCCAGCGTTTCGGCGAAATGATACGTGGTGTCGAGAAAATAAATTTCCTGCACCGGATTTATTTTGCTGAACATATCGAGCAGCACGGCCGACGTTGTTCCGAATGAAGAAGTCAAAAGCACATCTGTAAAATCCGTGTACAGCGCTGCGATACGCTGTTCGGGCGAAAGAGGTGCATAACGTTCATTCAATGCGTTGATCATGCTCATAGAAATGTACTCAATATGTTTCGCAGGCTGACAATCACAACAACTATTCCCACGAAAATCAATCCGGCCCGTACCGGAATTTTCGACGTAATGTACGCAGCAATCGGCGCGGCAATCACTCCACCGATGATCAACCCGGTAATGATTTGCCAGTGCTGGATGCCGAGGAAGAAAAAGAACGTGATCGAACTGCTCAGCGTAATGAAAAACTCCGCGAGGTTAACCGATCCAACGGTGTACTTCACATTTCTTCCCTGTGCAATTAACGTTGAAGAAACAACCGGTCCCCAACCACCGCCACCGATTGAATCGAGAAACCCACCAACGAGGGC
>DATHKF010000512.1:0-6820 GCA_035489505.1 Bacteroidia bacterium
AACGATCCAGTTCAAATATTCATTTGCTTCGGAAGAATACCCGGAATATGTCGACTCACCGTACAACGATGTGTTTGCTGTTTTCGTCACCGGCCCCAATCCTGCCGGTGGAAATTATCTCAACCGCAACTTCGCAAAAACACCCATCAACCAGAATGTCTGCGTGAGTTCCATTAACCAGGACGACAGCCGCGAATTGTATTACAGCAATAACATCTCGGGTGCAACGAGCATCATCTACGATGGAATCACGGAATGCATGACAGCAAACATCAGCGTGATACCCGGTCAGCTCTACACCATCACCTTTGCCATTGCCGATGCGGCCGACTGTTATTTCGATTCCGGAGTTTTTATCGCCTCATCCGACAGTGAGATCCATGACCTGCCCAACGTTCCTAATACCGACATCATTTGTTTTCCAAACCCGGTTACATCCGAAGTGCGATGGCTTGCCGGTACCGGAGTAATCATTGATGAAGTAGTCTTGTACGATGAACGCGGAAGATTAATCGTGAATGTGCAGGATCCGGAAAACACCCGTTCACTCGACATGACAGAGTTTGGGCACGGCGTTTACATGTTGCGTATCAGAACGAGATCCCAAAATTTCACTTTCAAGCTGGTGAAAATCGATTGATTGTGTTGGGTGATCAGGCTGCATTTGCCACTAAGACACGAAGACTCAAAGACTCACTAAGAAAAGTACACGTATCAAGAAAATTTCGCGCTACTTTGTGTCTTGGAGCCTTAGTGGCTAAAACATTAAGACCCCAAGGCCCACTAAAAATGGACACTTAGGGTCAAGAAAACTTCGCGCTACTTTGTGTCTTGGAGCCTTCGTGGCTAATCAATGATCAGCCACGAAGACGCAAATTTCATCAGGCCATCTTTACATTCTGCAGTGTAAACTGGAAAGGCACAGAACCCGTCCCTGCTCCACCACCAGTCATTATGATGTCGGCACTGGCAATACCCAACAACGAAATTTCCGTGTTGATCTGGGATATGATGGCCGAGTTCATCACCTCGCCTTCTTCCACCTGCGATGCCACACCGATGAAGATGGTTGGCTTGAAATTGAACGCGGCCATTTGCCCGGGAACAATATTGGTTTTCACGGCAAGCGGTTTACCCGCTTTATAGATCCATGCGCTAATTGATCCCTGTGCCAGATTGTTCTTTACATCAATCTCCTGTGCGCTGTTTGCGGAACCTGCAGCTTCGAGCCGATCACCGGAATTATTCAGCACCATCTGAAAGGCGTCTCCCGGGTTCGCGAGCAACAGCGGTTCGTAATTTCCGTAACTGTCGGCAGCCGTAACATAACTCTGAAACGGGTAATCAAATGGGTGGTTGTCTCCCTGGCCGCAGTTCTGAATAACGGTCCAGGCTACCGCAATCTCCTCGTATCCCGGCACTACATTCTTTTGAAAAATAACAACCTCAGAATTATTGACATCGTTCGACTGATTGATGAAATTGAGTTTCACACCTTGTGACATGTGTTTTTTTTTTGTGATCCCCGTCATTGACATAGGCTGGCGGGTTATGCCCGTAGAAATATAACGGGATAAAGATGAAAAAACAAGTCGTGCGATAACAGGGTGTTTTTACCTGTTTTCATTACCGGATTGCGGTGCGATACGCCACCATTTTCTTTTCGTATCCATCGTGCAACCACCCGTATATTTCCTGCTGCCAGGATGTTTTGTAAGACACCGTCATGCCACAAGATATTTCTATCATTAACACCACATCAGCAATTTGGGGAGGTGTGTCTGCATCCTGTGAGACCATATCGGCAGTCACTGCAACGGGCAGCATCCCGGTTTGGCCATTCAGTGCAAGAGTCTGTGAAACTTCGGTGTTACTGAATGTTGCTGTGCCAATGATTCCATTCAGCACAAGAACCGGTGGTGCCGCGAATGCTGAAATAATTATTGTCGCCGCGTTTGCCTGGTAACCTTCAGGGATAGTGATAATCTGTGATTGCCCAACGCGCAGGATGCAGGAAACAATTCTGACTGCCGGTGCAGATTGCGCGTCTTCAAGTCCGTAATGGTTACGGGCCTCCGTTACATTCTGGTCTGAAATGTCAGTGTAGCTGTTGATGCGAAAAAACTCCAGCGTTTTTGGTTGTTCAGGAATCATAGTTTGATATTATCGTACAACGGAAAATTTATCGTTGTGCAGCATTCCTGAATTCGATTCAATTCTCCAGATGTAATTTCCGGGTGCGTATCCGCTCACGTCAATGACGAGCGTGCCTTTGTCCGATGCCAGTTGCTCTTTGCTTACGAGTTTACCGTTGGCATCGAAAATAGAAAGTTGTGCATCAACGGCGCCCGATGGAATTTCATACGCAATGTTCATTTGCGTGGTGGCCGGATTCGGATATGCAGAGAAAGCAGAAACCGATTCTTCTGCGCTGCGCGTCGACGGAAACAAAATATTGTTCAGGATCAAACGGTAGCCCGGCGAGTTCGGTGATTTGGAAAGATCGCTTGGCGCGTCGCCGGTACGATGCTGGTAATGTTCCGGATCGTGACCACTGTAATACGTCCACATACCTTTTCCGTAATTGCCGTGAATGTATCGCGCCTCGCGGGCCAGGGCATTCGTTCCCATCACCGTAACATCCTTTTTGATGTACTGCAAATCAAAACCTGCGGTTGCTCCCCAGAATCCTTTGATGTTGGTCACGTGATTTTGAGTAAGCATCGCCAGGACAGGGTCGCTGGCAGCCATGTAACTATAGAGTTGAAAATAGTCGTTGCGTTCGGTCACACCGCGCATCGGCCGCGTGCCGTACGTGTCGATGGTTGAAAATTCATATTCATTTGGGTTAGTCTTCAGCCGGAAATTTTCGAACGCCAGGCAATTCCCGAATTGAAGTTTTGATTGCGCAGTAGAATCTGCCGCATCTCCATCGAACATCGAAGCGCAAATATCTGTTCCTTCTGCAGCCAACGCGATGTCGTACGAATCAGTAGCCGTACACATGGCAAACAGGAAACCACCACCACCGATAAAATTCTTCATTCGTTTTGCAACAGCAAGTTTTAAGTGAGAAACTTTGGTAAAGCCCAGGTCCTTCGCGGCGGCTTCACTTGCAGCCACATCGTCGGTGTACCATTGTGCAGATCTGAATCCTGCATAAAACCGGCCGTATTGTCCTGTAAAATCTTCATGATGCAGGTGGAGCCAATCGTATTTTTCCAATACTCCCTGCATCACTTCTTTATCATAGATAATATCAAACGGAATGTCTGCATATTGCAAAACACTTATTACGGCGTCATCCCAAACTTCTTTTACCGCCGGAGCGTACACCGCGATCTTTGGAACACGCTGCATGTTCACTGCAGACATATTACTTTTTCCCAATGCAATTTCGTCCAGGATTGATTTCGACATCACTTCCGGAAGCACTTCAAAACGTACTCCTTTTTCGAGACAAGCTGCTTCATCTTCCTTGGTGTAATCAAAAAGAAAAGAACCACCGCGGTAATTCAGCAGCCACTGCGCCTGCCCGTTGTGTGCAAGCACACCGTACGCAATTCCATACGCGCGCAGGTGATTCGTTTGCGTTTCATCCATCGGAACGAGGATGGATGCGCTCCTGCCGGATATTGCGCCCAGCAAAAAGATTGATGCGAGAAGAAGTTTTCTCATGGTTTCGTTTTTGGTATTATGCTATGATCTTGCGAAAAATGTCCGGATGTGTTTGTGATGACCACAAAAAGATACGTAATTGCCGGGAACGCCTCGCATGTACTGCGTGGTTTTCAGGACAATTAACATTTTAACGGCTGTGAGTCATTCCAGCAACCTGGAAAACGCATCGAATCCGGAGTTTACTACAAACGACCACGATTTTCTTAAGGTACTTCAGGAGCAACATCCGCCGACGCCGGAACAACCAGCAACGGTATCTGTGTATGCAAACTCATTTTCTTCGTCATGCTCAAGCCGGGAAGAAAAAATTTCTCGAAGAATGACGATTGGGGAATAGACATGGCGAGAATGTCTGTTTTGTTTTCGGCGCAATACGTTTTCAGTCCGTGTTCTACGGAATCGCTTTCCAGTAAGTGCGTGTCCACATCGCGGTATTCGAATCGTGTTTTTATTTCATCACGGAATTTCTGGAACATTTCATTTTCAAATTTTTCGGTAAGCACGAAATTGGTCACGTGCAAAATGGTGAGTTTCGCATTGAACCGTTCCGCAAACCGGGTCAGGAAATTTAAAACCGAAAATTCTTCTTCGCGGTATGATGTTCCGAAAACGATCCGGTTTATGCCCGAGAACACCGTATCACGTGGAATCGCGAACACCGGAATATCTGTTTTCCGGATCACGTCCCAGGCGTGTGTGCCCAGGAATGTTTCGCGAAACCCGCTGGCCCCATGCGTTCCGGCAACGATAAAGTCGGCCTGCAGTTCTTTTGCCGCTTCGCGGATTTGCTTTCCGACATTGATCCCTTCGCGCGTTACACAGGTGCAATTCACCTGTCCCTCGTTTACATTGAACGCGTGCAGCAACCGCTCGCGGTACATTTCCAACTTGCGCATTTCATCGCGCTCACGCACATCCGCTTCAACGGCGAACGACACCGCATCAGCCGGATACATCACCGGCCGCGACCACACATGCAGAAGCACAAGAGCAGAATCCGTGCGGAGCGCAAGCTGTACCGCATAACGTTCGGCGCTCATTGCGGCTTCCGAATAATCTGTAGCCAATAAAATTTTTTGCTGTGCCATCGCGATTGTTTTTATACATTTTCTGAACCGGCTATATATTTTCTGCCGTGTTTAGTGTCGTTTGAAATATTGAATTTCGCGTTCATGTTTCTTTGCAGCATCGAGCGACGGAAACGTACCGAGGTTTCTGCGCTTTCCGGTTGCGGCATTTTTCTTCCTGGAGTACAGGCGGTATTCTCCCGATTTCAGTTTCCGGATCATGTCGGATATTTTAGTCCAAAAAAAACAGAGCCCCTCATCGAAATGAAGGGTTCTGTATGAGGTTTCCTGCTTTCCTTTTTTGCCAGCTTCACCTGGTTAAAGTCCTGAGGATATTTTCGCCGATTTCTCTTTGAAAGATTTCCTAAGCAGAAAGCCATTGTTAGTCCTGATCAAATAACCGTGCCGGAAATTTTGCTGCTAAAATTTTGAAATTTCACTGGTCGACTGTGGAAAACGATTTAACAGGTGTGGAAATTTGACGCACAATCTCAACAACAACATTAAATGCTGCTGTAGTTGCGTCCGCCGCGGCGGACACCCTGCCACAGATTCGCAGATTACACAGATTTAAAAAATTATTATTGCTTTGAATTTGATCAATCTGAAATCAATTTGCGGGAATACTTATCCAATCATTTCAATCTGCGTAATCTGCGAATCTGTGGCCAACCCGGCGAAGCCGGCACAACGTCAGGAAAATGCAACTTTAATTCCCGCGAAATAATTTCTTCCAGGAGCCGGATTATAAAATCGTCCTCCAGCCGCATTCAGGTCGTTGCCGAGACTATATTTCACATCCAGCAAGTTGTCGACACCGAAGAAAGTTTCCATCGTGAACCTGTTTCGCGTCGTGCGCCGGCTGATCTTCATTTGCACGAGGTGATACGGATCAGCCTGGACAGTGTTTTCATCGTTGAGCGAAATGGCCGAAGTAAAATTGTGCTGGACAAACAACGCCAGGTTCAACGGCAACTGCACAAGCACCGAAGTGACAACCACGTGTTCAGGAACCCCGGTGATTGGATTTCCGGAATAATCTGTCGTTCCTACTTCGTAGTTCGTAAAACGAAACGGACTGTATGCGTAACTGGTTGTAAGCTCAAGATCGCGCACAAAGCCCTTCGACTTCCTCGGAAGAGGTCGCACAAACGCCTGGAATTCCAAACCGGGTTGATCTGTACTTCCGCTGTTGATGAAATATTCTTCTCCTGCACTGTTTACGCGACGCACAATTGTTTCTCGCAGCCTGTACAGGAACACCGCAATGTCCATCCACCAGATTTGTTTGCTGTCGCCGAGACGCGTTCCTACTTCATAATTCCATCCGCTCTCCGGTTGCAGGTCCGTATTGATCACGTTGTCTGATGAACGGATCTCTGCCAGCGTAGGCGGAGAATATCCGCGCGACACTGATACGCGAAAAGCAAAACTATCGGCTGAAACGTACGACATGCCAACACGCGGCATCACCTGCGGAGCGAAATTGCGGCGCTGCGGGGTTGTGACCTCCGGAAAAACACTTTCGTATTCGTACCCGTTGTAATTCACACTCACTGCAGCTTCGAATATCCACCGCGACTGAATGTCCGCAGCAAAACGTCCGAATACAAAGTACTGGATCGCACGTAAACGGTCGGAACGTTGCAGTGTATCCTTTGCTCCGAGATTATTTCCGTAATTGGAAATCTCTGAAAATGTTTGCTGCGCTTCAGTCCCCAGTTGCGAAGTCCAGTGCACCGATGCGTCCGTTCTATTACCAGCTTCAAACCACGTGCGGACTCCACCGGAATGTTCATCGCGTGTTTCATAATTGGTGATGAACGGATTTTCAAACGCAGTGAACGATCCGAACACCGCAACAACGTGATTCAGGTACGATGTAATCTTCGACGCGTGTGATATTCCCGCATACAATGTACGGTTGTGCACACCCGCCTTCTGCTCTGTCGCCCCGGGAAATGCAGCTGTAGCGGAACGCGCACCGCGCGGATTGGCATCGAACTGCGTCTTTGTCAATCCACCCGGGGTGCGGTAGCGCAGGTCGGAATAAAAAACCAACGCGCGCAATT
>DATHKF010000513.1:0-5774 GCA_035489505.1 Bacteroidia bacterium
GTATCTGAAGAGGGGCAGGGAGACATTGCCGAGAGCTGGAAGGATTATCCATTTACGCCATCGGACGTGTTGCAAATACACAGGAAAAACCTGGTGAGCAAAAACAATAACAAAGAATTAGTGATCAGAATGGGGTGGAAAAAAAGGCACTTTCGTTATACGGTAACCACTCTCGGTGGACACAGAGCGATTAAGCTGGAGTTGCTGGATAAAACAAGAGAGAATGGCAGCCCCTATACATTTTATTACAGGCAATCCTATTAGGAAATTCTTCGCTATTTTTTTAGTGAAGTGTTAGCAGATTCGTTCGTGTTTTTTCCGGATGTTGTCGGATCATCAGGAGTATCGGACGAACGTGTGCTGGCAGAATCAAAAAGTGTTTTGGCATATTCCACCCATTTGGAAGCGGGCAATACATTTCGTACTCCATTCGCCTCAGATCCACGAATCTCGAACTGTGCCTTATGGTAGTCCTTATCCCCCATTTCATTGTGCGATGTTTTTTGTCCCATAGCGGCGCTAAAGCCGGCTTCACCTGATAACTCATCTTTTCCTTCCGTCTTCGATCCCGCAATTACGATACTCTGCAACCAATTCCGGATAGTAACGGTTTTCGCACTTTCGACCTTGCGGTAGCCTCCGATAAAGAATGGAGTATCTTTATTAAGCACAACAGGAGCAAGATTTCTTACAATTTTCGCGTCAACCTCATCAATTTTTTCAGTCCAACCATCCTTCTCCTTAGGTACCGCAGCGGCTTTTTGGTTTTCATAACGAAGCTTTTCAGCATCCAACCCATTTTTTGCCGAAACGCGTGCACCTTTAATGGCTGTGGCCATATCGGCTGTGAGCATTGGATTATCTGTCTCAACCAGTGGATCACCAGCTATCAGATTGAAGATTGTCTTTTCATCCGCATTCAACATATCCCTGTACATGGAAGCAAAATCGGTTCTGGCCATTATCATAAAGGCAGCCTTGGTATATGTGCCGGCAACATCAATCGTCTGGCCCCGGAGAATGTAATTTGTTACCATCTGCACAAAGCCTTTAAGGTTGCCAAAAATGCTTTTAGTCTTATGACTATTTTCCGGCTTAGTTAAAAAAGCGTCGACATACTTATTGAAAAGCGCATCGGCGTTTGTGATTGTCCGATTTGTAAACGCTGGATTTTCGTGTTCCTTCAGGAGAGATTCATAATCGGACAAAGCAACACTTTCGGAACTCTGAATTGTTGCTTTCCAAAGGGGATCGCTTATCTCAACATAAAAATCACGCGTATCATCTCCGAAATACATTACTCCGTCTGTTTTGCTCTTCATCCCGGTAAAGTGTGAGATATCGAAAGGAAATTTAATTACGGTCCCAACATAACCACTTGACCTCATTCCCCTTATAGAATCCAGAATTTTTTTCTCATACAGTTTGCTATCGCTAAGCGGGGTGGTGGTATTCATCAGGTTAGTCATGTCCACTGCTTCCTGTACACGGTCTTTGAGTTCCGGCCACTTGCTAAACCATTTTGGAGTTTCAAATTCAAGTACTCCATCAGTCTCGGACTGCAGCTCTATGGAAGTTTGCTCTTCTGTTGCAGGGATTTTTCGGCTCTCCATAAATTTAACGTGGCCTTCCTGAAGCCTTCCGTCTTCCAGGTGAACCTGCATCATTGGAGAATTGGGTTTTAATTTGTCCGCATCGAAATACTGGCTCAGGTAATATCTGAATTCCGTTGTTGCGATATTTTTATTGGCTGCCTTGCTGGATACAGTGCTGGTGCTCTTAAGAGTAACCATGTGTTCTGTGTTCGTTGATGGATCGTAGTAACCAACATCGCCTTTGGTCTCATTAATGGTAACCTTTACTACAGTAATTTTCTCGGCATCGTTTTCAGTTTTAATAGAAGACTTTGTTTTTTGACCGGTATTTTTCAGCTCATAATGTCCGTCCTTCAAGCGACCTTCATCCAGATGCACGGGTAGCAGAACAGGGTATTTTACGAATTGGTCTGAAACAAATTGATCGTCCATGTAAAAATTCTGCTCGTACGATCCGGGGATATACGTCCCGGGTTTATCACTGTTGTCTTTCCACAGGCTGGTCATAGGAGTGAGGGTAACCTTCGAATCAATTTTGCTTCCCGGAGCCTTGTACCTGATGATACCTGTTTCAGTATCCGAGGCTGGCCCCACCACATATACTTTCCACACTTCAACATACTGAGGCTGCTTTGTAAAATCAATGTCGGTCCTTGACTGCTTGCCCACCTTCATTAGCTTTACCGTTCCGGACTGAAACAAGCCATTAATGTCCTGGTGCACGTCCAATACAGAACCATCCTTGCTTTGGTAGATGAACTGAAAAGTGTTCGCATTATACATTCCATCCATGTTTACATCCTTGGCGTTGTCTGTAATTGAGATCAACTCCAACTCTCCTGCGTCGGTACTCAGCGCGCCTTCCTGCTTGCCTGCGATGCTTGCACCGGTTACATCCTTTGTAAACCGAAACGTTTTAACGATCTGTGCATCTTTATCAGCATCGACTAATTTGATATCAGTGAGCTGCTTCTTTTTCATTAGTACTCCCTCACCTTGTTTGAAAACCGGTTTGGCATTGGGGCTATATGCGGCCGGGTTCTGGCTGACGTTCATTGGAGAACCGTCTGCATTCAGGAACTTGATTTTGTAACTAAAAGGGGTCACAATTGCCTTATCGATTGCCCCGGGAGAGTTATTAATTTTTGAACCCTGAATCAACGTATTGTAATTTATTTCCGCAGGAGGTGTACCGGTAAGCGTTTTTTCATCAACCAGACCAGGGAACCTGTATTGCAGTGTAAAGTGCGGATTCGCTCCTGAAATCTTTTTGACATCGATTGCTTCCCACGTAAATGGTGACTCGTTCACACCCTCCGTCACTTTATTTCCTTCCGCAGGTACATATTCTGAGCCACCTCCCGATTTTCGTTTCTCCCCTCGTTTTCCCCTGGCCAGATACGTCACCGTATTACCACCCGATTCAGTTTCCGGGGCATCGAAATAGTGAATATAGTATTTCTCGTCATCGTGCTTTTGCAGGATATCGGTGGTTGGAGTGAATTTACGGTTCAATCGCTGCGTTTGCGGATTGTAGGTAGCAGGTGTATCTGTATCTTTTTTCTTGTTGATGGCAAAAACCATATTGGTGGTCTGAAACTCCATTTTAATCGACCGCTGAATCTTCCTCTGCACACTTCCCTTCTGTTGCACCGTATGGGTGAGCTCATGCGCCAGTAACTCCTTGTTCTGTGGCGACTGCCCCTGGTTAAAATAAATGTCCTGCCCGTATGTGAACGCTTTTGCGTTGATACTTTCACTCATGCCCTGCGCCTCATTCCCGGTGTGCACTTTAACACCGCTGAGGTCTGCTCCTATCTTCGGGCCCATTTCATTTTGTGTTGAAATATCAAGCGATTGTCCGCTGCCTTTGCTGGAGTTAAGTTTTGCCTCGAACTCCGGAGTTGCTTCGACATTTCCTTCTCCTTTGCGACTGACGGTTCCGCCGGTTCCGTGTACTTCTGCGGATTCACCGCTCATCACTTTGCGCGCAACTTCGTCGGCTTCCTTCTCGTCGGTATCTCCGGGATTGCTGATCTCCAGTGATTTTTTTTGTACCCGCTCACCCTGCTGAACGCCCAGCATTTGATTGTGCACTTCTTCCCAATGCTCCTGGTCGCGCTTGCGCTGGATACGGTCCCGCGTCTGTTTTTTACGATTGATGTATTCCATGAATTCCGCGTTTGATTCCGTTTAATCCAAAGTCTGAATGAAGTACTTTATTTTTTCGAAAGTCGTATCGATGACCAATGATGGTCACTAACGAGAATCGGATGTGAAATGCGATATACTGGTCAGGAGTTATTCATTCTCCTGACAGGCTTTTAATCCATTTCCCACTATTCCATTTCAGCACAGTGTCTCCAAAAATTATTTCCGGGTGTCCTCCTTTGCGTTTCTGAACAACAACCTCATGTGTTTCCGGTGCGTCCACCTCTTCCATCATCACATATTGACCATTGTCTTCTTTGACCAGCCATACGTGATTGGCAGTAATTTCGTCGATGCAGTTGTTTTTGAAAAGCAATAAATTCTCATCCCGAATAATAAAAGTGTCGACATCGATCCGGTTGATGTTAAAACGAGTGACGCTTTCTGTTTTTTTCACAAATGGAAATTCCGGTATCAGGTCCGGTTCAGATATGATGTGCATTTGATCCAGTAATGCGCCGGTGTAAGTCATGCCCGTTGCAGCGTTCACGTAATTGATACCTTTCAGCATGTACCGGTTGCCTGACCAGGTGTAGTGCATAGAAACAGGACACATGTCATCAAACAAGGCATTCTTGTAATAAAGGTTCATATCAAAAATATTTTCCGTGCTTTCCTTACGTAGACCATCAGGAAAAGCAAAAAAGCTTTGAATTATTTTGTAATCGTCGTTGTCTTTTTGAAGGATAGAAATATTGACACCTCCGCTTCCTGAACCAATGTCCGAGAGGAGCATCAGGTACTTGTATTTGTTTTCGTTCACTCCGATATTATACGCAATAGTTTGCCCGTTGATCAGTATGGAATCCACGTGACCTCGTGTTGAATAATTTTCCCGTCGCAACAATACAGCAAGTGAATCGGGCAGTTTTTTATTTTCTGTATTTTCTGCTGCGCCACCGGATGAATCGGCAAACAGCGTATCGCCATCGGTCCCGGTACTGTCACCGCATGAACCGGTAACGACAAGTGTGCCAAAGCAGAACAAGGCAACAATGAGTTTCAGGCTTGTTTTCATTTTCAACCATTAAGACGTTGCATTATTTTTTTAACGTAGGTCTGTGTCTCCCCTGGCATGTGAGTTTCTATGGCCGCGTACGTGATAGCAGCCGTTTTACCCACATTTGTGTCGATACACGTACACAAGCTCTTATAATTCCAGTTGTAACATGAGAAAATTAGTTTTTTCATTTCTGGATTAGTCGTCGGAAACCGCGTTCCATATTTTGTCTTGAGCTTATCATAAAGATGGGAAAGATAGGCGGCACTGAGAAGCACGGCATATTCGGGTATGTTGCGGGTGTCGACACCATCTACTTTGTCAGGAATTACAACACCATTGGCTCCTGCCCAGGAGATTGCTTCCGTCTGGGCGGGCGCTCCCATCTGGGCAATGCCAATATACGTTGAGCCAACCGACATCGTGTTCTGGTATCCCGGTTTGTTTTTATCGATACCACCTACATTGACCCACGTATAATCCCCGCTTTCCTGCGAGGTCAGCGCTTTAATATCGCTCGGGGTCAGAACATTTCTTGCTTTGAGCAAGGTATACATTTTCGCTTGTGTAAAAAGGTCATCAAACCGTTTGTATTGTTGAAGTTCAACAGTACGTTCCCATCTTTTGTTCTTGAAAGTCTTTAAAGCCGAAATGAATTCCTTCATTGAAGTTTTGGTATAATACAACCTGTCCTTCGGGCCGGTACCCGGAATCGTCGCGATATTGGCTTCCTCCGCAGTAAGATCCGAATCCAAATCGCCCGGCAGTTTTCCTCTGATCGGATCAAAGTTTACGTCATTGATCAGTGTCTTTAAATCGGCCCATCTCGCGATCGAATTGGTGACGGCTGTATTAATTGGCGCATTGCCCGTTACTTCTTTCCACCCTGACACTGCGTTCAGGTTCTTGTCCCTCGACGTCATTTTACTGCCAACAGATTTCCATAAGGTGGGTATCTGATCATCGTA
>DATHKF010000514.1:0-5563 GCA_035489505.1 Bacteroidia bacterium
CACCATCCGTTGAACTGAAACAAATTCCCAAGAGCGGGGTTAATACTATCACCAATCATCAAATGACAATCGTGATTGTCTGACCATTCGATTGAGTTTTCCAGAGCATAATTGAAAGACGAACCCTGCACCGTCAGATCCGTGTTGTGTTGCGCTACTATGTGTCTACGCGCATTCATAAACGTGGTGGAGATCACCGTCAGTTTACGCGTAGCGGAAGACGTACCGAGTCCCTGAAAATCAATTGACATATTTTGCTGATCGGAGAAGACGCAATGATCCACCTTCACATTGTAGTACGTGGCGACAATACCCCTTTGACCACCGAGAAAGTAACATACATCGTTGACACTCGAACCGCCAACAACTTCCGCGATACTGGAACCGTCTGCATTGAAAATAATGTGATCGGAACCAAAGCCATAGAACCCTTGTGTAGAATCGCGCAACGGCCAACGGTGATCAAAGGTCGTTGCTTTAATGACATTGTTTGATGAGGCTGCCCATTCATTCACGACCATATTCACAGCGTTGCGCCTGAAAAAGTTCGGGTTGTTTCCGGCGTCTCTGTAAAGTTCCCAACTTGCTGTGTAGGGTGCTGTGGAAATTGCAATCAACGCGTCTTCAATGGTTGATCCTCGCACAATAATATGTCCTTCAACGTGAATCCCATTCCACATATTATCGCACCCACCGGAAATTGTGCTTGTGAGAATTGAGAATGTTTTTGTGACAGGTACTGTAATTACCGAGCCTATGTTGCATCGCACATCACAGTGATCAAATGTTGTATTGGCCGCAAGTGTGACATTTCCACTAATAAGAATATTCTTATTGGTGTACGTTCCGCTTAAATTCGGGTTAGCGTTAGTGAATATACATCCTGCGCTCGGGGTGAATCCACCTCCTGCAACGGGTGTTAACGAAACATCGTCAATGTAATAGTATGCAGAAAGACCCGAAGCAGTGCATGTAGCACATGGATCATTGGTATTTGATGCCCCACAGGTTCCCTGCATCGTTGATTCAACCTCAATCGTTGGAATGTAAACAAAAGGGTCGTTTGGGTCTTCCGTGCCGTAATAGTCGAATAGACCAATAGTCAAAAACTTTTCACCGCCTGTTGCTTTGAATTCAAACGTCACCAGTTCCCATGCGGTTTTACTTTCGAGGAAGTACGACGTTGTCAGCGTTAAAGCATCTGCTGATCTCGCCATCGGCCCGGTATTGGTCAGATCGTGCATGTTCGTTTTGCTGATCACCGCTTGCATCCGTATGGCATTGGGAGACAAGTCAGAGCGGGAAACCCAAAAACTCAACTTATAACATTGTCCTGCGATCAATCCGTTAGGAAAATGCTGTGACGCGGAATTGAATTGCGTCTGCACGTACTCACAGGACGGATAACAGGATATGCCTACGTAATTATCACCTGAATGTGGGTTCTGTTCACCAAACAGGTTTTCGCTTGGACATACCTGCGGATAGCAGACGTACGGATTCCAGTTCGGTGCTATACCGGGATTGTCTACCGGGGAATTTATGTTTCCACACGCCGGATAAGAATTCCCGGAACTGAAATCTGTAAACAAATCGGGTGAAGCTCCCGTAGGCGTAGTCCAGCCGCTGGCAAAGGTGCTTTGGTTCCAGGCCGGGCCTTGCTGCGCGTTGTAATTGATCTGTTGATAGTGAGGGGGCAGACTTTGAAATGCTTCAAGGTTTCCGTTCACTATGGCTTGTTGTGCGCTAACGTCGAAGCCAGCAACAAGGCCAAGCAACAACAGTAGGTTAGGTAATTTTCGCCACCATGATGGCCGGGAGAAAATTGTTAGGTGAACGTGCCGTTCATCTTTTTCAGTGCGTTTTTTGTTTTTCATTTGTTGGTAGGATTAATTTGAACTTTTATTTTTTTGATTCGTTGTGAATCTTTTGCAGGAAATTGTTTTTGTTTTGTTCTGCATAGGGTTTGTTCAATTGAATACTGAAAACCGGGCATAACATTTCTGTTCTGCCGACCGCACATTTTATATCCAGGAAATTCCCTCTATGACAAGACTGCCACAGACCCAACATCGCCAACCCCGCCCCAAGCGGTGTTGCTTACTAGACTGGTCACCGGGGAACACGGTGATCAGCAATAAAAACCGAAGTGAGCCGTGATCCACTGCAACACTTCGATCAGAAGAAACTAAAAACCACAGGGGGAATAGTGGCCGCTCCTTCTATAATTTCGCACGTTCGGGGAACTAAACGCACATCAATATATTTACTGTACTCGTTTATTCTAAGTTATTTTATTCGCCGTTTATACATTTCCAGTGAAGTTTTTGCGAACTCCCGTTTTTACTTTCTGAACTACCCGTTTTCCTTTCTGAATCCGCGCAGATATTTTTTAGACCGTGTGCGGGCAGGAACTTGGTTGTTTAACCCGCGGAGTTCCCGCCCTGAGATAGTTGAACCGGTGTCAATAACCCCTAAGACGAAAACCGGACAACCGCGCACGGCAATTTCACCCGAGAGGGTGAAGACCCTTAAACATAGTGTCCGGATTGCCCCATAAAAATGGGGCGCGGACAAGAAGGATGTCCGCAATGGCGGTACTGGATACCGTTGCGCAGAACAAGCCAACAAGTCCACGCCTTTGACGTGAACGTGTAACTTGTAACTCCTGCGCGATTGAAATTTCCAGTTTTCCATTGCAGAACTACAGCTAAACGCTGTTTACATTTCTTACTTCCTGCAAATGTATAAAAACTACTTAAACAGACTCTATTTGTATAGACCTATTTATAAATAACTCATTCTAAATAGATTGTATGAAAACAGACTTATGCCTTGTATTGTACTATGAAAAAGCAAGCCAAGGGCAAAAACACCAAAAATGCGGGACGAATAAAGGGGAAAGCGGTGTCTCCCGAAGTTAAACTGTTGGGAAAGCGGTTAAGGGAATTGCGTAAGTCAAAAGGTTATAGCAGTTATGAGGACTTTGCGTACACTCATGACATGACCAGTTCTCAGTATTTCGCCTATGAAAAGGGACAGAATATTGAATTTAATACGCTGGTTAGAATCTTGAAGGCGATGAATGTTTCGCTCAAAGAATTCTTCTCCGAAGGTTTTGATTAACTGATGCACTCATAAAAACTTGTGCGGTAACAATAATCCCCGCAAGTTACGGCACCCACACCGCTCGTTACTCCAATTAACCGCTCCTTACGTTTCCCGTCCTGCCTTACCGCATTGATTTATTTTCGCGGAAAATAAAAAACAATGAGCGAGACCGTTACACATATTTTCGAAGCCGAAATACAGACCGACAAGAAGAAAATGAAAACCATTTTCATCATCGGTGGAATCATCTTTGTGATCTCCCTGGGTTGCGTAATCTGGGCGCATCTCAACTGGGAAGAACACACCTACCTCGTGGAGGACGTAATTACCGGTGAAGTTTCCCGCATTGGAATTGCTTCCACTTTGTTTTCATGGGGCCTTGTGTTTGCTATTGCCATTCCGGTTATTTATGGATTGATGTGGATGTCGCTCGATTTTAAAAATCCTGCGCTTGCCGTAAACAAACGTGGTTTATTCATCAACCGTGAAGGATTCAAAAAAGCATTTATTACCTGGAACGATTTTGAACGGATCGAGAAAAAAGGTGCTGGCGAACTTCAGCTCTTCATGAAAAATCCACAGGAAATTGTTGCGCAGCAACCTGCGTTTGCAAGACCTTTTCTCACGCAGACCTTTGTTAAAGACAGATCTGCCATCACGCTGAGTGCCGAAGACGATGGCGAAAAAGGACAGAAGATCATCGACCTGGTGATCCAGCATTCCGGTTTGGTTAGTTAGTGGGACGTTGACCCTTGCGCACCCGCTAAAAAAAGCCCGTTGATGAAAATCAACGGGCTTTACTTTTAAAATGCTTTTCTGTTTCTACTCAACAGTCAACTTGTGCACTTCCGTCTCCCCATTGCGTGTTACAGAAAGTATATACACACCCTTTGCTTCACCCGAAAGGTCAAGCGGAATGAGACCGCCTGCAGTGGTTACGGTAGATTGTTGTACAACGCGACCGGAGAGATCTGTTACCACAAACTCCACATCTGCTTCTTCTTCCTCAACACCCAGGTTAACGCTGAAAATTCCTGTTGAAGGATTTGGGAATACTTCCGCCTTCTTTTGATTGGGATTTGCAAAACGGTGCGGACAAAGCGGATTGTTGGAAACAGTTACATAATCATAACTCACATTTCCGCAAACATCAGTCACTTCTACCGTATACGTGATGGGTGATGAAAGTGCCACGGTATTGTAGTATGTGGGCTGATCAGTATTCCAGTTGGTCAGGTGATACTGCGGTTCCCAATAATACGTGAGTCCATCCGGCATGTTTGTGCCCAAAGTATAATTCGTCAGAGGACAAACCAATTTGTCAGGGCCAGCATTGGCAACACCAACAGCGGTACTTCCCGCGGTAACACTAACGGATGCCGTTGCAGAACAGTAATTGGTTACCGTGGTTGTAATTGTACAAACATAATTGGTCGTCCCCGAATTAGAACATGACGTCATACTGAACGTAGGAGTTGCAGAGCTTGTGCTGCTCAGGTAAGTTCCCGGGGCCCAGGCGTACGTGTATGATGCTGCAGCTCCACCGGATGCACTTAAATTAAGAACGTTCGGAAATGATGCACATGCTTCGCAGTAAACAATATCATTGGAAATCATTGCATCGCGACTGAACTCAAAAATGTACATCGCCGTTTTGCTTGCGCCCACAGTTGCGGTAGCAAGATTGCCAGCCTGGAAAGAATTCAACTGAACCCATCCCGTGGTAAACACCTCGCATCCGTTTACCGTGATGCTGCGACCTTCGCAATTTGAAGTAAGCTCAGTTACCTGGTTTATCGGTTCGGCGCTGATGATATCTCCCGTCGAAGTGTATCGCGCAATAAATCCGGGGCAGCCACCCGCTGTCCAGATATCAATCGGACCATTCCCTCCTCCCGAACCTTCCAGACGCACATCGTCGAAGCAACGGCCTGTTGCAAATACATTCCCCAATGCATCTACCGCAATCCCGTAACCGATGGAACGCGTTACCGGATCGCCGCTCAGATTTTCTGATTCACGCACCCAGCTTACAGCTCCAAGCACAGATCCGCTGTAATTAATGCGGGCAAAAAATGCGCCTGCTCCATCATAAGCAGTACCGTCGAACAAAGGAGTAGCGCCATCTTCGCTGAGGTTCCCGGTAACATACACCGCAGTGCCGTTGGCACAAATGCCATACCCGCATTCCTTCCAGCCCGGATCAGATGAACCTGCGCCAATGTATTCGTCTTCATCATTTCCTGCCTGGATAAAATCATTCGCGTATGTTATTGTATTGATGAACGTGCTGATGTACACACTCGCGATGAAAGCATCCTGGAACCCTTGCGCGGTAACCTGTGTACTGGCTGAATTCCATTTCATATCTCCCTGGAAATACCCGGTGCAATAAATGTATCCGTTACGGCACCAGATCCCCATGATCTCGTTCGATGCGGTAGTCGTGTGC
>DATHKF010000515.1:0-6629 GCA_035489505.1 Bacteroidia bacterium
AGCGGATAATGGGCCCTGCAATGAGTTTCGGGAAGAGAATGATGTACAGCTGGTACTCCCAGAAATTCTTCAGCGGTTTGTGCACGCCGCGGTACACGTCGACCACGTACGTGAGTGTTTCAAACGTGTAGAATGAAATTCCGATGGGCAGAACAAGTTTGGTCCACGAGATCTCACCGGTAGCGCCCAGGGTGTGAAGCAGGGCATTCACATTTTCAACGAAGAAATTGCAGTACTTGAAGTAGAACAGCAATCCTACGTTCATGAACACCGAAAGCAGGAGGAAAAAAATCCGCGTCCGCTTCGCCTTGTTCATGTCGAGCATTTTCACGAAGAAAAAGTCGAGGATGGTGGTGCCGATAATTACGAAAACAAATTTCGGCGCGCCCCAGGCGTAGAAAAAAATGCTGGCGAAAAGGAGAATGAAATTTTTGTACTTCCTGTCGGTGAGGTAGTACAGGACCAGGAAAAGCGGCAGGAAAAAGCAAAGGAAAATGCTGCTGCTGAAGATCATAGTTGAAACGCGATACAATAATACGGTTTTATGGGGAGTGTGGGGTATGAGGGGCGGGTCCGGTGGGACAGACAGGAGCAGAAAGTATGGAGTTCGGAGACGGGAGTCGGGGGTCGTCATTGCGAGCGCCCTTGCGCGAAGCAATCCCCTCTTCTCCGAAGGAGTCCTTTGGACGAAGAGGGGACTGCTTCGCTCGCAGTGACGGTTGCGCCTCCCAACCCCGAACCAGAAACCCGAAACTTCATTCTGCATTTTCCGGGAATTCTACTTTTCGCAGCAACGAAATTGTAATTTTACAGGAGACCAACCCAATCCCCATGAAAAAGAAAATCGGCATTCTCGGCTCCGGAATCGTAGGTAAAGTCCTCGGTTCAGGTTTTATCGCAAACGGACATGAAGTCATGATCGGTACACGCGATGCAGCAAAACTCAAGGAATGGCAGACATCGACGGGTGGAAAAACCGGGTCGTTTGATGAAGCCGCAGCTTTTGGAGAAATTCTTGTGCTCGCCGTAAAAGGTTCTGTTGCCTCGGAAGCGCTTCGGTTGGCTACAGAAAAAAATATCGCCGGTAAAACAATTATCGACGCCACCAACCCGATCGCTGATCTCCCTCCGCAAAACGGCGTGTTGCAGTATTTCACGGAAATAAACCGCTCGCTCATGGAGCGCCTGCAGGATGAATTTACGGATGCAAAATTTGTGAAAGCCTACAACAGCGTGGGCAGTGCGCACATGGTCAATCCCGATTTCGGCGGAGTAAAACCAACCATGTTCATTTGCGGAAACGACGACGAAGCAAAAAAACAAGTTACCGCAATCAACACCACGTTTGGCTGGGAAACTTCCGACATGGGAAAAGCGGAAGGTGCACGCGCCATTGAACCACTTTGCATTTTATGGTGTATCCCGGGAATGCTGGGTGGCGGGTGGAATCATGCGTTTAAGCTGCTCAGAAAATAATGTGCTAATTTGCTGATGTGCTAATACCCATAATCCGCAGGTCTTAATTTCAATGTAAGAAAATCCGCAAGCCCTTAGCATTCGGAGTTAAGCCCATGAGTCGGTTTATCGCTTTTCAGGAAAATTCGGAAGTCTCAGAGCGCCATTATTGGATTAATAATTTTCCCGTAGCTACGACCTGCTCGGTTTGCTCTATCCGGTAAAAATACATTCCGGCAGAAAATTCATTCACAATAAATGAAACCAAATTTTCGGTTGTTTCTCGTCGCCATACTTCCCTACCTATCTGGTCATAAATAATAATCGAACGCGATTCAGGGAAGCCGGTAAACTCAAATGTTACCACTGACGTAGCGGGATTAGGGTATAACACAACCTCCGAATTTTGTTGTATTTGATCGTTTATACCTGTTGTGTTACCACAGTTGGCGGTAAAATTTCCTCCGATCCATTTAGCAAATCCGCATATGGTATCGTTGCCAAGTATCCACCAACCGCCACCAATGAACAAATCTGAATTCAACGTACTTACACAAGAAATAGGAATATTGAACGTATCACCTAAACTGCACCAATCAGTGCCGTCCCACTTTGCAATATAGGAAGTGAAAATACCTCCTGCGTAACAAAAATAGCCGACGGCATAAAGTGAATTATTAAATGTATTTAAATCAAATATCTGACCATTACCGCTGCCAACACCAATTACTCCTCCGCCTACATCAGATAATACGCTGCCATTCCACTTTGTAATATAATTTCCTGCGTTTCCAGACGCAGCTGTAAATGCCCCGCCTATATACAGTTCATTATTGAAAATTTCAAAACTGGAAACTTCATCCATGCCCCCGTGAAATCCCCCTCCCACGCCTCTCCATTGAGTGCCATCCCAACGGGCAATGTTCATCACGTTTGACGCGCTGTCGCCAAATGAACCTCCGACATACAGTTCCCCGTTGTACGACGTTATAGCAGAAATTGCATAGCAATAGCTAAATGGAAAACCACTAATGTCTGTCCAGGTTGTGCCATCGTATTTGGCCAAACCGTTTGATGCAACGCCGCCAATAGAGGTGAAATGTCCGCCAACGTAAAGTTCCCCGTTGTACACGTGCATTGACCATACCGGTTGATTTGCGAAAAGTCCGGTGGTGTCCCAAGCCGTGCCATTCCATTTTGACAATCGCAGTGACGGCGAAATTCCTCCGGCGTAAATTGTATCATTGAAACGAACAATGGCTCTCGCTGCTCCAGATGGATAGGAACCTAAAGTATCCAATGTACTGCCATCATAGACTAACATACCCGTTCCACTTGTCCCTCCGCCCGCCACGTACAAAAGATCGCTCACGGTGTCTTCATACATAGCATTGACCCAATACTGATATACCGAAGGTGTCACTGATTCCCAATGCGGATTCTGTGCTTTGATGCCGGAAGACATCAAAGCACAGAAAACACACATTGAAAAAATTACTATTCTCATCATTGCTTAATTACTTTCTGCGAAGTCATTCCATTGTCGTCCTTGAGAACAATGAAATAAACTCCGGTTGCCTGTTCACTCAAATTTAGTGAAACGGACTGACTTTGTCCTCCCCCATAATCCGCAGGTCATAATATCAATGCAAGAAAATCCGCAAGCCGTTAGTGTTCGGAGTTAAGACCCATGAGTCGGTTTATCGCTTTTCAGAAAAATTCCGAAGTCTCAGAGCGCCATTATTGGATTAATAGTTTTCCCGTAGCTACGACCTGCTCGGTTTGCTCTATCCGGTAAAAATACATTCCGGCAGAAAATTCACCCGCTGGAAATTCAACGTTTGTGTCTGACGTTTCCTTTCGCCAAATTTCACGTCCTAGTTGATCGGTGATAATAATACTACGTCGCGCGGAATAATCACCTGAGAACTGAAAAGTTGTGATGGTAGAGGATTAGGAAACACGGAAACCTGAATTCCCAGAGTTGGATTATCTTCAACATTCAAAAGTGGGCCGCCAGCATTGGTGGTTTTGTAAATCATATCGTTCCAACTAACGGCGTAAGCAACTGAGTCACTTGGCGCACTAATGTCAAGGAACCATGGCGAAAAAACACCATGATTCACTTGCTGGGGTAACCATGTTGCGCCTCCATCAACACTCGAAAACATTTGCAGATCATCATATGGAGTCCCTTGACCTCCTGCATAGCCTCGACCTCCGGGTGCGAATGTAATTACTTGAAAGTTGAAAATATTAAAGAAACTCTGCGACGACCAAGTTTGCCCACCATCTATTGTGGTTGCAATAGAACCATAATTGCCCCATTGACCGCCAACCCCGTTTCCGGCAGCGTAGCCCTTCATAGCATCAAGAAAAAACACGTCACGCGCATCGCAGGTGTTTGGAAACATAGTCGCTTCCTGCACCCATGTTGCACCGGCATCAACTGTTTTGTACACAAAACCAGAAGTGATAACGCAGCCCGTATCTGTACTTGAAAAGTGAATTGAATGACCTCCGATGGCATTACCAGCCGTATCCTCTACCTGCGTCCAAGTTTGTCCACCATCTATCGTCATGATTACGATGTGTGGCCCAACTGAAGTACAACTGAAATATCCCGTATCTCTACTGGTGAAGAAACACGAAAGCCACGGTATATTGCCAAACGGTTGCGCGAGATAAGACCAAGTATCTCCGCTATCGGTTGTTTTTAATATAATTCCACCGGTACCACCAATGTAAGCTGTACTCGAATCAACAAAATGAACACAGTTTAGAGCTTCGGAATTATTAGTGTACGTGGTATCCCAACTACTTCCCCCATTGACAAGCGGTTTCAATTCGTAAGTTTTCTGTATACAACGACTCTCCACCACTCGCAACACGACTCTGGATAGAGTCCACTTGTCAGACCGAGCGGAGCCGAGGTGACAAGTCGGAAGTGTTCAGCCCGGGATCGCAGGCGTGTGAACACGAGCGCCCATTAGCACATCAGCAAATTAGCACATCAGCACATTAAAACACGATCACAAACTCCGTCCCGCCGTCCTTCACACTGTGCACCGATATTTTTCCACCCAGGCTTTCCACTTGTGTCTTCACCATAAAAAGTCCCATGCCTTTTCCTTCAGCATGCGTGTGAAACCTGCGGTAAAGTCCGAATACTTCGTGACCGTGATTTTTTAAATCGATTCCCAGCCCGTTATCCCTGAAACGAATAGTCGTGCGCTCAGCCGTGCGCGAAGCATTGACCGTGATCACCGGGTTGCGCTCCGGGTGACGGTATTTGATACTGTTTGAAATCAGGTTGTGGAAAATACTGTGGATATAACTTTTCACGGCCGGTATGTCCGGTACTGCGGTGAAATCACACTCGATGGCTACGTTGTCTCTCATGATCATGTCGCTGATGCCCACTTTAATGTCTTCAACAACGTCTGCAAGGTTTACATTTTCCTTGATCTCAGAAATCGATTTTTTCTTATTCAGGATCGAGTTCAGGTCATGTGTAACCGAATCCAGTTTTTTCGAAGCCTGGAGCAGGAGTTCCACGCAGCGGTCAAACTCGGGCGTACCCGGTGTTTCTTTGCGCAGCAGGGTAGTGAGGCCAACAATATTTGCGGCCGGACTTCTCAGGTTGTGCGTAACAATGTAATTAAACTGTTCAAGATCTTTATTGTGACGTACCAAATCCTCAATGATATGCGCACGATCGTATTCAGCCTGCTTGGAAACAGTAACGTCCCTTGCAGCCAGCTGTACACCAATCCGGTTTGAATTGTCGTCATACACCGGGTTGATCCGGATCAGGAAATAACTAACGGTGTTGTTCGCGTCGTTATCAATGTACGTTGTTTCAAAATCGTTTAGTTTTCCATCGAGAACAGCACGCGCGGCCTTAAGAAGTTCTCCAAGTCCCGGGTTATTTGTTTCCACGCTGAATCCAGGTTTCACTTCCACTCCAAATTCAGATGCAGCCCATTGCTGCGCCATGTTGTTACAGGCCTGCACGTGCATCGTTGCATCGAAAAGCACGAAAGCCATATCGGTATTGTTGAAGATCGTCAGCAGGTTTGCTTCCGATTGTTTCAACGCTTCCCGCGAACGGCGGGCGTCTGTGATATTACTGACCAGGAACATCACACGACCGTTTCCGGGTTCCTTACCGGAGGAAATCGGAAACATACGGATGGAGAACCATTCCTTATTCCCTGGCGCAACTTCACGGCTTACTTCATACGTGTGTGTAGTTTTCGCGCCGCAAACCTCGCGGACGAGTTCCAGGGGCCGCATTTCACGTTCGTGGTTGTACATCCATTCCACGTCATCAATGGTAGTCTCGTGCAGTTCCGGCTCAAGACATCCGATCATGATACAGAGACGCTGGTTAGCCATTAACCATTTTCCACCGCAGCTTACGATGCCCACCCCATTATCGGAATGAGCGAACGCTCCGTGAAAAGCGGACTCCACAAATTCATTGGTGTCATTAATGGTATCACTGGCCTGCAGGTATGCCGCCTGGCTGATAGAAAGCGACCCGGCTTTTTTTCGGGCCCCTGTTTTCTCTTGCGGAATCACTTCGCAATAAAGAGCATTCGTTGCACTGTTGTCTTTGCCTGACGTGCAGTTAAATTTTGCCGGGAAAGTAGTCCCGGTTTTCGTGGCAGCGGTAGTTGACATTGTATAGGGTCTGGCTTTTTTTTGTGATGAGTTTCCACCGCGGAGGAAAGCAGCCAACGCTTTACGCTCTTCGGGAGTATCAATCAGCACACCAATCGCTTTTCCTTTCAGTTCCTTTATCGTGTATCCGTAAACGGTGCACGCTGCAGGATTCATGTCCACAATTTTCAACTGCGCATTCAGTTTGAAAACCGGGTTTTGTGAAAGGTCATCGCTTAGATGCTTCTCACGAACGATCGCAGCATGGCCGGAACGCTTCTTCAGTGAAGATGCGGAACGCTGAATTTTCTGCTTTCTGCCGGTCCCGGGGACTCCTTTCGGAGGGGAGGCATTGGCAGGTTTCAACGGTTTCTTTTTCCCGTACAAACCAGGCTTAGAGTCTTTCATGTTTCAACTATATCGGGGGAGACAAGTTAAAATGATACGGAACAAATTTAGTTCAGGTTTGTATCACCGGTTTGTCAAAACCAAGTAGAACCTTACAC
>DATHKF010000516.1:0-3654 GCA_035489505.1 Bacteroidia bacterium
AAATGCGAGTTCCATGTCCAGTGAATTTTCTTTTTCAGAAACATTTAAACTCAGTCCTGTTCCAAATTCATTGGGATTCATATCGTAAGCCGGCGAAAGTTTCCATCCGCGTTCTGTCAACAGGAACCCATGATTACGCAAATGATCGTCGGTGTTTTTCACGGTTATATTAAACACAATTCTTCTCCAGAGCTCTTCGAGGTCGGCATTCACATCCGCTCCATTCCTCATGAGAAAATCTGCCAGCTCCAGGTAACTTACGCCTGTATTCTCTCCTGCCCCATCAACATAACCAAGCATAGTCATCGCTGACGCAAAATGAATACGTTCTCCTTTTTCGTTCCGATCAAACCGTTTTGTGAGAAACGTATGGTAATCGTTGTTGAATTGTTTAATCATGCCTTCCGCAGCGTTCAATCCCGAATTTTGCGCGAGCGTATTAACAACCATTTCCCATGCGCCGACGTTTTTTGTGTCTTTAATGCTAGGGAATTTTGCAATCCACAAATGATTCTTCGGATCCACAACACTGGCTTTGGGTCTTGCTCCGCCAAGTGAAGAACCTGGCGCAATAAGCAGGTTGATCCATTTCAAATAATCTTTATCGTCGATATTGTCTTCTTCAAATTTCTGACTCGCCTGTTCCAACTCTCTCAATGAAGTCCACGGTGGTGCAGCCATATGTTTATCGTCATTCAGGAAATTTCCGTCAGGGCTTAACTTAAAACGCAGTGCGCCCATGCGGTGGCCATCGAACACACCAAGCAAAAAATCAGAGTCCATCAAGTTTTTCGCTACCCGCTTTTCTTTCCGGGCCATCGCGGCTTCCCTTCTTTCCATGAGCACACGTCCCCAGCGGTCTGGAGACGAATCCATAAAGATTCCAAAGTTTTGTTTTTCATCCCGTGGAAAATACCGTCCCGGATATAGTTGAAGATCGGGATCAAGCATAGACGTGAATCCCGATTGCAACCAATCCTTCGTGTACTCAAATGAAAATATTTCTTTCCCTTTTGTGGACACGGGAACGAGCGCGCCCATCAGAACAGGTGCATCGAGACCTTTCCAATGAGCGTAAACCAATATTTCCTTTTTTTCACTCATTCGTTTTTCTCTTAGGTGCTCTTTCCTTTACCACGAGTTCAGCATCCTGCAGTTTTCTCCCCAAAATATCGTCTGCTGCCACTTTGATCAAATCCTTTTCAAGTCCCAGTACAAACAGTGCCTGCACGTATGCACCCACCGAGACACCGGCCTCCCCCTTTTCCACGTTCCATAATGTTTGACGGCTGATTCCGGCACGCTCCGCGACTTGCTCCGCACTTAGTTTTCTGCGCAACCTCGCCAGGCGAATATTACCGCCGAGTTCTTTTAAAACCTTGCCCGAAGGCGACATGGGCGATATCCTGAGTTTAGTCATAATGTTCCATATTATATACAAATATAATCATTTTGTACATTATAAACTACATTATGTCGCTTATAAGCTGCTAAATGAAGCCGCCTCCAAACAAATGAAAAAACAGGACTTAGCCGTCCGCGTGATTGCGCAGCACTTGAATTCACTCAAAAACAATGATCGGAAACGCCTGTTTCCAGGCTACTTCAACTTAATACACACATTCCTCGGCTCCGTAAAAAACCGAAGCGCTTCAAATCCCCCTTCGCGTCCAACGCCGGAACCTTTCATTCCGCCGAATGGTGTGCGTAGATCGCGCAGCAGCCAACAGTTGATCCAGATGATTCCGCTGTGCACTTCTGCAGCAAGTTTGTGTGCACGCGTGAGGTTGCTCGTCCAGATGGATGCAGCGAGACCGTAGATGGTGCTGTTCGCCATTATCACCACTTCTTCTTCGGTATCGAATGGCATGATGGTAACCACCGGTCCAAAAATTTCTTCCTGGTTCGTGCGGCAGTTGTACGATAGTCCTTCAATGACTGTTGGTTCAATGAACCATCCGTCTTTCAGCTCGCCGTCGAGTATGGTGCGTTTTCCACCGGTCAGGATTTTTCCGCCTTCTTCTTTCGCGAGTTCGATGTACGAAAGAATTTTCTCCATGTGTCCCTGCGAAACAATGGCTCCCATTCGCGTTTTTTCCGAAGAAGGATCGCCGGGTTTCAACTGCGAAGTTTTCTCCACGAAAGCTGCTTTGAATTTTTCGTAGATCGGGCGTTCAACAAAAATCCGTGAGCCGCAGAGACAGATCTCTCCCTGGTTGGCGAACGACGATTGAATCGTTGTCTTCAGCATCGCATCAAAATCGCAATCGGCGAAAATGATGTTCGGGTTTTTTCCACCCAGCTCAAGCGATAATTTCTTGAACATCGGTGCGGCAGTTGCAGCAATGGCTGCTCCCGTTTTTGTTCCGCCGGTAAATGAAATGGCTTTGATCTCGGGGTGCTCCACGATCGCTTGCCCGCATCTTCCGCCCAGGCCGTGAACGATATTCAGAACTCCGTCGGGAAGTCCGGCTTCGATACATGCCTTCGACAACAGGTACGCAGTCATCGGCGTTACTTCCGATGGTTTTGCAACCACGCAGTTTCCCGCAGCAATGGCTGGTGCAATTTTCCACGTGAACAAATACAACGGAAGGTTCCACGGGGAAATGCAGCCCACCACGCCAATCGGCAAACGCATCGTATAATTCACGGAAGTATCTTCGGTGATATGCGACTCCGCTGCGTAATGCATGATACCGGTTGCAAAAAATTCCAGGTTGGAAATTGCCCGCGGAATATCGACCAGGCTTGCGGTGTGCACGGACTTTCCGTTGTCTTTGGATTCCGCCGCCACAAATGCGTTCATGTCGCGTTCAATGATCGAAGCAATTTTCAGCATGATCTTCGCGCGTTTTTCAACCGGCGTTACAGACCAGGACGGAAATGCCGCTTTGGCTGCATCAACAGCAAGCTGTACATCCTTCGTATCCGAATCGGGAATGAGTGAATATACTTTTCCTGTTGCAGGATGAAAATTATCGAGGTATGCGCCACCAACCGGCGCAAGCAATTTTCCGTTGATGTAATTCTGAAGTTTTTCCATGATGAGGGTGTAAAATTACGAACTATTGTGGGATAGCCGTAAAGGCGCGGAGACGCAAAGGAAACGCAGAGGATTCGTCACTGCGAGCGAAGCGAAGCAATCCCCTCTTCGTCCAAAGGACTCCTCGGAGAAGGTGGGATTGCTTCGCTTCGCAATGACGGTGTCCCGCACCTTTGCGGCTATTTTTCAGAAACGTATCCCAATAATACACACATCATCCACCTGTTCGAGTTCACCTTGCCATTGGGCAAACGTTGTTTCGAGAATTTTTCGCTGCTCCTGAAGAGATAACCCGGAAATGACATGCAATTTTTCACGGAGCCGGCTGCGCTTGAATTTCTTTCCGCGCTCACCACCGAACTGATCGGCGTAGCCATCCGTGCAGAGATAAAGCATTTCATCTTTTTTGACATCCAGCGTGTGCAGCGCAAAAGGCCGCATGCTCTCCCCTTTCCCTATTGGCATTTTATCGGCTTCACAATCTGCAGCGCCTGAGAGCGAAGCAATGACCGGTGCATTATTCGCTGCTGCGTACGTAATCGTTCCGGTCGATTGATCGATGCACAAAAGAATTCCATCCATTCCATCCTGCGCGCCATCCTGTGAAA
>DATHKF010000517.1:0-3911 GCA_035489505.1 Bacteroidia bacterium
ATCTTCGAATGCAGCGTCCTGCGGTTGCGGGCCGTATTACCTCGAAGTGGAAGTCAGTGCTTCCGCTTCATTCACGGGAGCAGCGCCTGCACCTGCAAGTCCATTGTGGGGAAATTATCCCTGGTTTCATTCGCTGCTGAATGTTCCCGGGTACGGGCCACCGACCTGGGTCGACAACTGCGTAACGGAACCGTACACTACGATCAACATTCCGCTCAGTGGATTCTGTCAGGGCTCAACCGTATACGTCCGCATGCGGGAATACGTTGAAGGAAGTTCTTCCGCCGGACCATGGACTATGGCCGCTTCGGTTGCCATTCCGGGATCTGTTCCGGTATTGGCGGGGCAGGCATTCACATCAGATAGCACGCTTTGTTCGGGCGATACTTCTTCCGTTTTGGTTTCGCACAATGGTTGTTCAGGAAATTACACTGTGAGTTGGTTACCCACTGCAGGATTGAGTAATCCTTCCGGCATGACCAGTGCGGCCTATCCAACAGCAAACACAACGTACACGGTTACGTTCACGGACAATGTCCTCTTGCAAACGTTCATATCGTCGGTGACAATTAATGTGTTCACTTCACCATCCGCTTCAGCAACCTCCACGATCGAAAGTTGCGGTACAAGCGATGCAGATGTTACCACCACGGTCACCGGCGGAACTTCTCCGTATACGTTCCTGTGGTCAAACGGTGCTACGACCATGTCGCTGGTTAACGTTTCATCCGGAGCGTATTCACTGGTCGTGACCGATACAGTGGGTTGCCAGGCTACACTGAATATAGCCGTCACCGATTCGTGCGATTATGTTTGGCCCGGTGATGCCGACGATGATGCCATTGCAGACATGAACGATATTCTCGCCATTGGTATTGCCAATGCGTCGACAGGAACCACGCGACCAGGTGCAACACTTACGTGGATCGGGCAATGGTCGTTGCCGTGGGGACCAACATTGATCAGCGGAACCGATTACAAATGGGTCGATTGCAATGGCGACGGAGTTGTTGATCCGAATGACACTACCGCGGTGATCCTGAACTATGGACTCACGCACAACAACAGGTTCGCTGCACCGCAATTTCAGCTGGCAGCACCTGTGCTGGCTGTTGATGCGGGACAGGACACATTAGCGCCTTCGTCTCCCGGAATGCTTACGATTAATTTCGGTGATGCAACGACACCGGCTGATTCTGTGTATGGAATTATTTTCTCACTGTACTACGATGAATTGTACATCGATCCGAATTCCATTTCGATTTCTGCGGCCACGTCGTGGATGGGAACCGCGGGTAACGATATGATCGTTGTCAAAAAGATTTTGCCGGGTATGGGACGCATGGACGTAGCCATCACGCGAATTGATCATGCCAACATCAACGGGTCCGGTGCAATTCTTTCTGTGAATTTCATGACTACATCAGCGCTTACCGGAACCGGGCAAACGATCATCACACCGATTACACTCGGGAACGTACGTTGCATCAGCAACGATGAAATGGATGTTGCAGTGAACACAGCAAATGATTCCCTGGTGATCTCCGATGCCGTGTTGACATCGATCAATGAAACGAATGGCGAATTCGGACTTTATCCGAACCCGGCGAGCGATAAACTGACTCTGCAATTTGCGACAGCGGAAGAACGTACAGTAAGATTGTACAACGCGTTGGGCGAACTGGTTTTGGTTTCAGTGTCGTACGGATCGCAGATTGAAATTGATCTCAGCGGAAGAGCACAGGGATTATATACTGTGCAGGTTGAGTCCTCCGGGACAATACACCATCGCGAGGTGATGGTGGTGCATAACGAAAAATAATATTCGGAATATTAAAAAGAAGAGCGGCTGAACCCAAACAGCCGCTCTTCTTTTTTTATCGTTGCGCGATTGTGCAGTACCTAAAATTTCACCGCGGAGGCGCTGAGGCGCGGAGCCCGGTATTTAAGGTAGCGATGTTCGCGGAGTAGCAGATTCTCGTCTTCTCCGCGATCACGGCAGGCTCACAAGTAACGCTCTCTGCGTCTCTGCGCCTCCCCGGTTATTTTTCAAACCAACATGATCGCGAAGCGAAAATAAAGTAGCTGCTCTCAAGACACTGAAGTATTAATAACCACAGAGCGCACCTGAGTGTTTTTCACAGAGTTTCACCGAGTGCCGTTTTGATACATGGCTCAGTGAAACTCTGTGAAATACCCCAGTGACCTCTGTGGTTAATTTTTATTGAGCATAGCGGTTTGCCGTGGTTATTTCAGCCTGAGCGCGATCAATGAAATACATTGTACAATCCCCAGTACGCAAACAGGCCGATGAATACAACGTAAATAACTGTGTTTATCGTAAGCAGGTACGTCGAAAAACTATTCCACGTGCCCTGCTTAAATACTTTGACGTTGACCCTGACAATTGGCGCGATGAGTAACAACATAAGGAACGGAATGTATGCGGCCACATTGAGTATGGAAAATGTATAATCCTGGTACGGTGCAGGAAAATAAAATATTCCTTCATTGCGAAGCAGCACCAGCATGTAGAAGCACATGATCCAGCAAAGCGGAACGATAAGCAACTTCACGAAACGATATTTTTGACCGCGACTCCGGAAGAAACTCACCCCGAAAATAAAGCCCGACAGAAAAAATAACCCGGCGCAGGAATACATGAACACATTGAATGTGTCGCTCTTTCCGGGAGTCTTAAACGCCAGGAACTTTTCATATTCTTCGTTGACAGGAAACAATGACGCGATCTCGATCCGGTGTTCTCCTTTGGCAAGTTCATCGCGGAGATTAACCTGCGCATGATGATTATAATCATGATAGAAGTACAGGTGGATAATTCCGCGCTGCAGATCGAGGATCGAAGTGAGCAGGGTTCCGTCGCCGATCTTTTCCCGGCACACGTGCATGGTATCAGACATGGCCGTACAGAATGCAAGCGAAGAATCCAGTTTATTCCTGGCAAATGCGGCGCCATTCACGTACCGTGCCTGTTTAATTTCGGAGAAGTTGGTGATCGTGGAAGGACAAAAATTCGCGAGTACATAAGACGGTTCTCCTCCCAGCGTCAGAACATAAGGCTCAACGACCAGGTAATGTCCTGAACTGTCCGTGTAAAGAATCACTTCATTAAACAGGGTGCTGTGATCATATTGATCGATGTACGTTTTAACTTCTTCAACCGTCCTGCACGAATGCAAAATGCTTTTCAGGTATTCACTCCGGCTCGTAATCTGTTTTTTTTCGGAAGCTGAAAACCCACCTTGCACGGGTGGCGCTGATAACGTAACGAATGCAAGTCCGTATTCATTCAGTCCGGTTTGCGGGGCAATTGCATTTTCCCCTTCGCGCCGTGCACCGCTGAATGCCGCTCCGTAACCGTTGGTCTCAAACCAGATCACCGGATTGACGTACCACGAGTCGTAGTTGCTTCCCACCATGGTTTTTCCATGCGCAGTTATTTTATACGAGCTGCAGGAGCAGGCTTCCGTCCATGGAAAAAATACGGCAAGCACCAGGGCTGATATTTTCAGGATGTTTTTCATGAGAAGATTCAGATTGGGTAAAATGATTTAATCGGTCAGGAGGTTTGGTCGCGGCCCGGTGCTAGTGAAAACCGCTTAAGCGGTTGGATAATCCATCGCTGTCCATTGCCGGGGGCTTAAGCCCCCGGCAATGGATGCAGCAGGTTTCCATAACGGTTTCAACCGTTTTTCATTCCGTAATTCTTCGAACACAATCGGTTTCCACAGGGATTCGTGTTCATATCGGTGTTCAGTTTCTTCACCGCCGCGATGATTTTTTCATTCAACCGTGAAAGGTCTTCGGCGCTTACCGGCATGCCTCTGTCTGGTTCGGCATTGGGCGATACTTGTGGAATGGCATCCAGCGCATTGTCGCACGACTGTACA
>DATHKF010000518.1:0-2682 GCA_035489505.1 Bacteroidia bacterium
CCTTCAGAAAAATGGGAACCGTGATTTCGGAGTAACGCACGTCATCGTCCGGTACGTAACGCGAATCCTTCGTTGTATCATTGATGCGTTCCGGAACACCATGCGCAGCCACGTGTCCAACAATTCCGCGTTCAAACGGAATGTTGATCGGGTTCAGGATACTCATCTTCTCCGGGTTCTTCGGGCCAAATGCGGCAATCTGCCTGCACACTCTATCGCCGTGATCGACCTTGTAAACTACGCAATCGAAAAAACCAGATTTGCCAACAATATCGTGGGCAATGTACCACGACAATTCATCTTCGTTTTTGAAACTGGTTTTACGAAACTGGATGAGCAAATTATTTTTTCGCTTTAACTTACCCTGCTTTCGCATAACGAACAGAAGAACAATCACTCCCGCAATAGGAATCATGAGATAAGCGGAAAGTTCACCGACCTTTATCCAATCCATTTGTCACCTTGTTTTGCCTGTTCCCAGTACACATCCATTTCCGCGAGCGACATCTCGCTCAACTTCTTCCCTGCCTTCTGTGTTTCACGTTCAAGATACTGAAAACGGCGCACAAATTTCTTATTTGTCCGTTCCAAAGCATCTTCCGGGTTCACCCCGATGAAACGCGCGTAATTTATTAACGCAAAAAAAACATCGCCCATTTCATCTTCCATCTTTTCCACGGAACTTCCTTTCTGCACTTCATCCCGGAGCTCATCCATTTCTTCGCTAACCTTACCCCACACCTGTTCCGGCTGTTCCCAATCGAATCCTACTGCGCGTGCTTTTTCCTGGATCCTGCTCGACTTCACCATCGCCGGCAATGAAACCGGAACACCGGCCAGCACCGAAGCGAATCCTTCTGCCGTCATGCTGTCTTTCTCTTTCAGCTTGATCTTTTCCCAGTTCTCTTTCACCTGTTGTTCGTTCTCCACTTTCACATCGCCGTAAATGTGCGGGTGACGGTTCACGAGTTTGTCACATTCCGTATGAATCACATCCGCAATGTCAAAATCGCCTGTCTCACTTCCTATGCGTGCATAAAAAACAATGTGGAGCAAAACATCGCCCAGTTCTTTCTTGATTCCATCCATGTTTTTATCCAGGATTGCATCCGCCAGCTCGTATGTTTCTTCGATCGTCAGGTGACGCAGACTTTCAAACGTTTGTTTTTTATCCCACGGACATTGCTCACGCAATTCATCCATGATCTGCAGCATCCGCGCAAACGCGTCCATCTGCTTTTTATATTTTTCCATAGCGTACTTTCTGTCTGCGAATTTAGCGGGTTTGCCGCTTGATCCTGTGTTTCGCCAACGACAATCACTATATTTGTTACATGCGTTTCACTGCTGGAATCGCCTTATTCCTGGCTCAATTCTTATTCTCCGATGTTGCGCTGCTGGGGCAAACCAATGAAAACCAGTCGTCTTATTACGTAAACGCAAGCGGCCATTACGGTTTTCTCTGGGCACACCGCGACAATATGCTTCACCTGTACAAACAGCATATCGGGGCCGTGGAATTCAGCGTCTGGAAATCGCCGTCCGGTTTCAAATCGTGGCACAAACAGTGCCGGGGCCCGCAGATCGGGGCGGCGCTGATGATTGTTCCGCTCGGAAATCCGGAAGAACTGGGTACCGCCATCGGTTTGTATCCGTACCTGAATTTCCCATTGGTCCGCGGGCGGAAAAATTTTTCACTCAGTTTCCGCTGGGGATGGGGAATCGGTTACGTTACCAAAAAATTCGACCGGATTGAAAATCACAAGAACATTGCCATTGGTTCTCACTTCAATGCTGCCGTTTCGTTCCGCCTGAACGCCATGTGGCAGGCCGGTGAACGGTATTACGTGGAAACGGGTGTGGGTATCACGCATTTTTCCAATGGGGCCGTCACCCTGCCCAATCTCGGTCTGAATATTCCGATGCTGCACGTAGGCGTTCATTACAGGATTAAGAAACTCGACTGTCAGCGGAAAACAAATGAAAGTCCCGAAAAAATTGCGCACACCGATTCACTGGTGTACAATTCGAAATGGCACCTCGCGGTAGTTCTTGCGGGAGGTTGCAACCAGGCCGCACCAATCGGTGGCAACAGGTTCGGACTCGTTACGGTGCAATCGTCGTACATGAAAAATACTTCCCGCAAACACCGTTTTGGCGGAGGCCTTGATCTCATGTACAGCCAGGCATTGCGTCATGCCCAGATTATCGATTCCGTTCCGGTCTCCGTTCTGGAAAACGTGCAGGTCGGTGTAAAATTCAGTCATGAACTCGTGCTTGGCCGCGTTTCTTTCCCCATGGAAGCAGGAGTTTACGCGTATACGAAATACAAAGGCAACGTTCCCATTTACTCGCGTCTTGGTGTCAGGTACCTCGTGACCGATCACTTGCTGGTGCATTTTTCACTGAAAACACATTTTGCGAAAGCAGAATATTTAGACGCCGGATTCGGCTGGAGATTCTGATGAAACTGTTCGGAAAATATTTCATGATCGTCGTGACCCTGCTTGCCGTTCAAAGCTGCAAAAAGGAAAATGCCTGCGATTGCCTGAAAAGAACCGGACCGGTGATCCAGGAGATCCGCACGCTCGACAATTTTCACACCGTGCACGTTTCGAACCACGTGAATGTTGTTTTCACGGAAGACACCGTAGCACCGCAACAGGTGAAAGTTGAAGCGGG
>DATHKF010000519.1:0-3807 GCA_035489505.1 Bacteroidia bacterium
CCAGAGATCTTCGCAAACGGTGAGTGCAATTTTTCTTCCGGAAATTGTCGCCACAGAAAAATTTCGGGCCGGTTCGAAATACCGGTATTCATCAAATACATCGTAGTTTGGCAACAACGCCTTGTGGTGTACACTTTCAACTTCTCCATCGCGCAGAACATATGCCGCATTGAAAAGATTTTTTCCTTCCACGTTCGGGTTTATCGCCGGACATCCAACGATAGTGGTAATTCCTTGTGAAGCATGTGCAATTTCATTGACGGATACGAGACAACGCTCAATGAAATCGGGGAACTCTAAAAAATCGCGTGGAGGATAGCCGCACACGGCAAGCTCGGCAAACACAACAACTTCTGCGCCCTGTGAACGCGCTGTGTTGATCGCGCCAATAATTTTTTCAGTGTTGAACTGAAAATTTCCGATGTGGTAGTTGAGCTGGGCGAGTGCAATTTTCACGGAACAAAGTTAAGGAGAATAGACGCCATTCGACAGGCTCATGGCAAGCGCCGGCGCAGAGGCCGCAAAGGTTTGGTAGTGTCTCACTTTGCTTTTTGACACGGTCCCGATAGCAATCGGGAGCGCATTTTTACGGCATTTTCTTATTCTAAGCCCGGGCGCTCACGGCGAGATAACGATAACGCGCCGTGAGCGCCCGGGCTTAGAACGGGTTTCGAGCTTCTTTTAGCGCCGTGTCGCCGTGTCAAAATATCAAATGCTCAAACTGAGACAATACCAAAGGTTTCGCAGAGTTCTGGGTTTTCTGTTGATTACCTCAGTGGCCTTTGCGCTTTTCTTTGCGCCTATTCCCAACACCTTCAAACAAAAAAAGACCGCCCCGGAAGGGCGGTCTTCAAATATTCTAATCCGTTTTTTTCCTAGAACAAAATTCCCACAGACAACGCAATGTTGTTTGCAGTAGCCTGTTGTTTGAACGGTGCTACAGGATTTGCATTGGTCATCAGGTATTCAGATTCTTTCTGGAATACATTGGAGAAACCATAATTGAATGCAATGCCAACGAACATAGAAGTTGAACCGGAAATGTTGTATTCAAATCCACCACCGATGTGCAGGGAGAAACGAAGAATGTTCATGTCCTTGGTATTGTCAACGTCTTCCAGTGTAGACTTTGGATTACCGGAAGAATACTGCGTTACGTCATCCGTTGTTTTTGATTTCAGGCGGAAGCTTGAATTCAAACCGAACTCGCCGAAGTAAGTCATCATCCCGATCTCATTTGTTTTCATTTTCAAATAGAGCGGAAGAGTAACGTAGTTCGTTTTGTAAATGCGGTTATTCAGTTTGTAGGTCACAAACGACTTGCCCGCTGTATCCTCAAGCGCGAGGTAACCTTCTTCCTGCGTATCATAAAAGAAATTAGCAGTGTCTTTCAGGAGCATGTTTCCGCGGTCGTAGCTTACCTGTAAACCGGTTACAAGCGAAGCCACTTTATTCAGGCGGAATTCCATTTGAAGTCCCCAGGCAAAACCACCTTTGAGTCCGTTGTTCTCAAGCTTCTTTGAGTCTTCCGGCTTATACCAGTTCAATGATGGGGATGCAACAAGACCAAAACGAAAATTTTTAAGATTGTTTTCGTCGTCCTGTGCAAACGAATAGCTCGCTCCGAGAGTGAGAGTTAAAAGAAGTATAAGTGCCTTTTTCATACTTTTGGATAAGGGTTTTACGTTTTGCAATAATAATGAATTTCGCGATCATGAGGGCAACAAGAATCACGCCGCTTTTATTATTCATCGTCTTCTTGTCTGCCTGCGGTTCCAACCGGTTGGACGTCAATGTCTCCGACATAACAGTTGATCCTGTAAAAATCAAGCGCTTCGACAAGGATTTTTTCGAAATGGATACCAACAACCTCGTTGCATCCGTTGCGCGTCTCCGCCAGGATTATGGTTCATTTACGGACGTTTTCATTAATAATATCGTGTGCTTCAATTCACCCGATTCGGTTCAATGCTATGCCGCGATCCGCGATTACATTTCACATCATATTACACGCGGGGCATGGGAAAGTTCATGTACAACACTGGGCGACGACTACACCTGGCTGGAAACAGAACTGACCGATGCATACCGGCATTTCCGTTATTACTTTCCCGATAAACCCTTGCCAAAAGATGTATATATAGTAATGGCCGGGTTCAACTATAATTACATCCAGTCCGAAGGAGTGTACGCCATTGGAATGGAATACTTTCTTGGTGCCGACAACATTTATTACGACGGTCTTCAATGGCCAATGTACAAGCGAAGGACACTCAGCCGTGAATACATGGGCCCTGGTTTTGTGCGTTGCTGGATGATGAATGAATTTCCGTACAATACGGAGAAGAACGATGTGATCAGCCGCATCGTTTACGAAGGAAAAATTCTCTATCTCCAGAAAGCACTGATGCCCGAAACGCACGACACTATCATCACCGGTTTTTCAGAAGCACATCTCGCGTGGTGTGAAGAAAATGAAGCTGAGATGTGGGCGAAAATGATCGAAGACAAGATCGTTTATTCCGAGAGCGAAGACGATCTCAATCACATGATCCAGGATGCACCTTTTACCCCGGGATTTCCGCGCGAATCACCCGGCAAGGCCGGTACGTGGCTGGGCCTGCGCATTGTGGAAGCTTACATGGATCGCTTTCCGGAAACTACGCTGCAGGAATTGATGGATATGAAGGATGGACAACTTCTGTTGACGCAGTCGAAGTACAAACCGAAGTTCTGACTCAGAGCTTCTGGTTAAAAAGTTTCTGGTTGAGACGTGAACGGCTTAACCAGAAACTTTTTAACCAGAAACTTTTTCCGCCCCCGGAACTCTGAACACTTGAGTATCTTTGCCGAAACTTTCACTTACCACGTATGTCTTCTACCCGTAAAGCCCAGATCACCTTCACGATCACCATGGATGAAAACAACCTGCCCGAAGCCATCGAGTGGAACGCCTCTGACTCGACTGATGGTGGAAAATGCAAGGCCATCATGCTGGCTCTTTGGGACGAAAAAGCGCAGAGCACCATGCGTATTGATTTGTGGACCAAGGCTATGCTGGTCGATGAGATGAAGGCGTTTTTCCACCAGAACATGCTCACCATGTCTGATACACTCAAGCGTGCAACAGGCGAGGAAAAAATCGTAGCTGACATGCGCGACTTCTGTGCGTATTTTGCTGAAAAAATGCAACTGGCTGATTCAGAGTCTGATAAGTAGGCTCCGGCAGGGCGCCCAGACCTTGCATATTTCCCTGAAATTGCGTTATTTTGGTTGTATTCCGCATATACCCCCGGAGCGAAAAATCTTTTCACATGAAAAAGATCTACCTGACCTGTTCTGCAGCACTCTTATTGCTTGCTTCATCACCCCTTGGAGCGCAGATTTTTTACACCAACGGCGCAACATTCGTTGTAACCCCTGGAGGTGTTTTCCACTGTAACGGTGGAGTAACATTCGATCAGACTTCCGCCGTCACAAACGATGGAACAATTACCACAACCAAAAACGCAACTTCACCACAACCCGGCACTTTGACGATTGATAACACGTCAACCGTACAGGGAAATGGTCAGTACAACGTTGAGCAGGATTGGGTGAACAACGCCACATTTACCGGCGGCACCAGCACTGTTACGATGAATGGTAACACGCAGCAGTACATCACCAGTACAAACGCAACCGTTACTACGTTCAATAACCTCACGCTTACCGGAACAGGAACCGGGAACAACCGGAAAAAAACATTGCAAGGCGTTAATGCAAACTCCGGACTGACTGGTGTGCTCACCATCAACGACCGCGAAC
>DATHKF010000520.1:0-2062 GCA_035489505.1 Bacteroidia bacterium
GGATAAGAACCACCATGGCTAACGCGATGATGGCCCACACAATTGATTTGCGGTTTTCGCTGTGAAAAATGTTGTGCACCTGGTTCAGGAATATTCCGATCATGCAGAACGAATACACGTGAGACATACTCGGTTCGTTCAGCGTGTAGTGAAAAAGATTGGTGCCAAAAAACAACAGGAGCAGGGTCGCGGCTTGCACCGGTTCTGAAACGCCTTTCTTCTTCAGCAACCGCCTCACCTGGTCGAGACCAATGAGGCAATAGAAAATCGCTGCGAGGGCAATAGCCACCTGGAACGGAAACGAATATCCATTCATGTGATAACCAAACACCGGTGCCGAAGCGTAAGCGGCAAAGAAAAACGGCGACTCAAGAATGGCGGTACCGATAAAATACTTGTTGATCAGTTTTCCGTCAGTCGTGCGATTCATAAAAAGGATATGATTCGCCGCAGGGAAATCGACTTTCGCCGGGTTTCCTTCCTGCGTGAATTTGAATTCGTGATCGTGGTAAATGAAAAACGCCGGGAGGTATGCGTAATATCCTGCGCCGTCGCTGTCGATCACGTATTTGCGGTTGAAGTCGTCGAGGCGGATGTAGAGCAGGTGCCAGAACATCACGGCCATAACCAGGAACCACGCGAGCCGTGGTAAGCTGATCCGTGAAATTTCCAGTCCGTTCCTGCTGAGTTTCATTGCTGTTTATTTGCGGCCTGCAATATACGATGCAAATTCTGCAAGCGAACCAAACTGGAGATCGGCATCGATACGTTCTTCCGGCGAAGCACAAAGAACAGCTTTCATTCCGGCGTTGCGTGCAAACTCCATATCGCTGGCGGTATCACCGACCATGATGCTTTGTGAGAAATTAATTTCCGGAAATTTTTCGCGTGCAGCAAGCGCCATCCCGGTTCCGGGTTTTCGCATGGGAGAATTTTCCGCGCTCAACTGGTGCGCGTAGAAAATTGCATCAATGCGTCCACCGCCTTTGGTCACTTCATCGACCATGTACGCGTGAGTGGCCGCAAGATCATCGTGCGTATACAAACCCTTTCCGATTCCCTGCTGGTTGGTGACCACCACAATTTTTCCGAATATCCCCGAGAGTGTGCGTATCGCATCAATCACTCCTGGCAGGAAAAAAAATCCGCCCGGCGATTTCACGTAATCGTTTTCAATGCGCGTGTTGATTACACCATCCCTGTCGAGAAACAGTGTCCACGATTTGTCTACGATAAGGTTCAGTTCACTGGCCATTAAAATACGATCATCCGGTATGCGGTTGCCTGGTTGTTGTGCACGATGCGTACCATGTACACGCCAGAACCGTATTGCGACAAATCAAATTGCTTGCGGTAATCGCCGGAGAAATCATTCAGTGTTTCTTCCTGCACCACTTTTCCATCGGCGCTGATGATCTCCAATGTGTAATCCGACTGCGCCTCACCCGAGAACGAAATCCAGAATGAACCGGCGTTTGGATTCGGGTAAATGCTGAATGAGGAAATGGCTACATCCGGAATCGCATCCACGAGCAAAGCCCCGGAAATTCCGGAAGAACATCCCTGCGCGTTGAATGCTTCAACCTGGAACATGCCCACCTGTGTAGCCATGTATGTTTGCTGCGTTGCTCCCGGAATCGGATTTCCGTTCAGGTACCACTGGTAACTGTTTGCCGGAACGGAACACCAGATGTTGAAGCCCCAGATCACTACCGTAGGCGTTGGAATAAACGGAAACACGTTGATCGAGCGCACGGTGGTATTGATGCAACCAGATGATGTATCCGTTGCCGTGATGACGTACGTTACACTCGATACGGGAAAAGCAATGACTGAATCGCCGGTTGAAACATTCAGCGAAGAAGCTGGGCTCCAGGAATACATCCACTGGTTGTTTGTGCAGTTGATGGTAATCGTATCTCCCGGGCAAATGTTTACATCAGATGCAACCGTGGTAAATCCAGGCAACGGAAGAATGGTTACGCGCACGGTGTCCATCGCCGAACAACCCAAACTGTCTGTTGCGGTCATGGAGAATGTTGTGGACGTGGTCAGGTACACT
>DATHKF010000521.1:0-10547 GCA_035489505.1 Bacteroidia bacterium
GTTGTCCCGGACGGTAACCGCAATACGGAAAGAAGTCGCGGGTCACAGAATCCTGTTGCGAAAATGAAACATCCGGCAACAGGAAAAGCAGGGCGAAAAGGCTAAGGATTCTGATCATTATTCTTGTCGCGTTTACGGGAAAAATCAATCATCAGCATGAGGCAGAATGGCAAAGCATGGACTGCTACGATGCCGGGATAAATTCCCGCTATCTTGAACGCGATTGTCGCAATGATTACAACGACTAATCCTCCAATTCCAATTTTCCTGAGTTTACTCATGGCAGCGGACTCAAAGATAACACGAAATCCGGCTAACTATATTCTAAATGGACGCAAAGCCGCTAAGGTCGCAAAGGAAAACGCAAAGATGTTGCCTTGGTTTCTGAATCATCGGATCTTTACGAAACCTTTGCGCTCTTTGCTTTTCAAGCAACCCGATTGCGCAGCAATCCTTCTGTGGACTCATGTAAAACTCAATGGCTATGTTTTCTAATGTCACTATGTGGTTAATTAAAAGGAAGCCACATAGAACATAGAAACATAGGTGCCAGGAAAAGGATAGCGCACACAGGACTGTCACCCGATTGCGCAGCAATCCTTATGTGGACTCACGTAAAACTCAATGGCTATGTTTTCTAATGTCACTATGTGGTTAATTAAAAGGAAACCACATAGGGAACATAGAAAACATAGGTGCCAGGAAAAGTATAGCGCACAGAGGACTGTCATCAGCGGCATCCGCCAAATCCGTTCGTCTCCCCAGCCGAGACTGTTTGTCTTCCCTGACGGAGCCGTTTTGTCATCCCGAGCGTAGTCGTTTTTGTCATCCCGAGCGAAGTCGAGGGACAAAAAGAAGCCCGGCACTGATCACTCAGCCCGGGCCTTCGAATTGCTTATTCAGCGATTACATCATCCCATCCATTCCTCCGCCCATATTCGGCATCGCTGATTTTTCTTCTTTGATTTCCGAAAGAACACACTCTGTGGTCAACAGCATTCCTGCAATGGACGCTGCGTTTTCAAGAGCTACGCGTGTTACTTTGGTTGGATCAATTACACCTGCATCGTACAATTTCTCGTATGCTTCTGTACGTGCATTGTAACCAAAATCTGCTTTTCCTTCGCGTACTTTCTGTACTACAATCGATCCTTCAACACCTGCGTTCACGCAGATCTGGCGAAGCGGCTCTTCAATCGCACGGCGTACAATCTGGATTCCGGTTGTCTCGTCATCGTTCTCGCCTTTCATCTTGTCAAGCGCTTCCTGTGCACGGATGTAGGCAACTCCACCTCCCGGTACAATTCCTTCTTCAACCGCAGCGCGTGTTGCATGCAACGCATCGTCAACGCGGTCTTTCTTCTCTTTCATTTCGGTTTCAGTTGCAGCACCTACGTAAAGTACAGCTACACCACCGGCAAGCTTAGCCAAACGCTCCTGGAGTTTTTCCTTGTCGTAATCCGACGTGGTTGCTTCCATCTGCGCTTTGATCTGGTTCACGCGTGCAGTAATATCTTCTTTCTTGCCAGCACCGCCAACGATCGTTGTATTGTCTTTGTCAATGGTGATCTTATCAGCTGTTCCGAGGAAAGTGAGATCAGCATTCTCCAGTTTGTAACCGCGCTCTTCGCTGATCAGTTGACCGCCTGTAAGTACTGCGATATCTTCCAGCATCGCTTTGCGGCGATCACCGAATCCAGGAGCTTTCACTGCAGCAATGCGGAGTGAGCCACGGATCTTGTTCACAACAAGTGTCGACAATGCTTCGCTGTCTACGTCTTCGGCAATGATCAGGATCGGTTTCCCGGTCTGAACGGCTTTCTCAAGAATAGGCAGCAGCTCTTTCATGTTGCTGATCTTCTTATCGTAGATCAGTACCAGCGGGTTTTCAAGCACCGCTTCCATTTTGTCAACGTCTGTTACGAAGTAAGCAGAAATGTAACCGCGGTCGAACTGCATCCCTTCAACTACTTCAACAGTAGTCTCTGTTCCTTTTGCTTCTTCAACAGTGATAACACCTTCTTTTTTCACTTTCGCCATTGCTTCTGCAATCAGTTTTCCGATAGCATGATCGTTGTTCGCAGAAATTGTTGCAACCTGTTCGATCTTCTCGTTGTCGTCGCCAACTTTCTTGGAGATCTTTTTGAGATTTTCCACTACGGTTGCAACTGCTTTGTCAATGCCGCGCTTCAGGTCCATTGGATTGGCTCCTGCCGCAACGTTTTTCAAACCTGCTGTTACGATCGCCTGTGCGAGTACAGTCGCTGTGGTTGTTCCGTCACCTGCATCATCAGCAGTTTTCGAAGCAACTTCTTTCAGCATCTGCGCACCCATATTTTCGATCGGATCTTTCAGCTCAATTTCCTTGGCAACGGTAACACCGTCTTTCGTGATCTGTGGTGCTCCGAATTTTTTGTCGATTACAACATTGCGTCCTTTTGGACCGAGTGTAACTTTTACTGCGTTCGCCAGCGCATCAACGCCACGCTTCAGGGCGTCGCGAGCTTCGATGTTGAAACTGATATTTTTAGCCATTGTGTGTGAAAATTTAAAAGTGAAATTAAATAACCGCGAAAATGTCAGACTCTCTCATGATGAGATAATCTTTTCCTTCAACCTGGATTTCTGTCCCGGCATATTTTCCGTACAGAACGCTGTCTCCTACTTTAACAGTGAGAGGCTCGTCTTTTTTGCCGCCGCCAACAGCAACTACTTTTCCACGCTGTGGTTTTTCTTTTGCAGTATCGGGGATGATAATTCCTCCAGCGGTTTTTTCTTCTGCAGGCGCAGCTTCAACCACAACGCGATCGGCGAGAGGGGTGATGTTTACTTTACTCATTTGTTCGGATGATTTAACTGTTTAACAATTGTGTTAGTTGTGCGAAATGTTCCTTCGTCCTTCAATTTTTTTGCCAACCTGTCCGGAAAGACATTTTTGCAGTTCCACTTGAATTTTTCAGTTTCCCTGAAACAAAAATGTCAGGAACGTGGTGACATCCTGACATTCCCGTAGAATATGATCAGAATTATTTGGTAGGCGGTGTCGGAGTGCTTGGTAACGGAAGAGCTCCACCCGGTGCTGGTTTTCCGGCATCGTAATCTGTTGCTTTTTCTTTAGTCGCGGAAGATTCTCCTTCAGCACTTTCTACGTTTGCACTTCCGCTCATGCTGGTCGACAAAATGCTCAACACAAGAATAAGTACGGCCAGTGACCAGGTTGCTTTCTCCAGGAAATCTGCAGTGCGGCGAACGCCCATCACCTGTGAACCGGATTGAAAGCCGGAGGCAAGTCCACCACCTTTTGGATTCTGAATCAATACAGCCAGAACCAGCAGGCAGCAGGCAAGAAAAATCAAAATTGAAATCGCAGTAATCATTTCTGTGTTGGTTTATTCGATGTTCTTTTCAGTTCTTCAATAAGGGCTGCAAAGTAAGCGGTTTTTTCCGGAAATTTCAAACTTAGCTTCTGGTAGGCGCGGATCGCCTTGTGGTGATTGCCTTGTTTGGCGTAAATCCTTGCTAATGTTTCGGTTACGAACTCATCCGACTCCTGGACGCTTTTCTTCGCCATGTTCACCGGGTTGAAGAAACCGCTCTTTTTGACCTTAATACGCGGTTCATCCTGAATAAACTGCTCAATCAGTACATCACCAGTAAGCGCTGTTTTTGGCAATTCTTTGGAAACAGTTTTGTTCACCTCCTTCAACCACTGCGAAAACGAGAGTTCCAGGCCTTCCACAACCACACTTTCTGTGCCCGTAACAGGCTCCGTTGCAGATTCAGGTTCCTGAATTGGTTCCAGCCTGAACGGTTTCATTTCCTCCGGCGAAGGAATTTTGTCGTCTACTTCCAGTTCGAAAGTGGAGTGAATGGCTTCTATGAGAATATCCTGCTGAACTGTATCCACAGGAACAACCGGCAATTTTATTTCCGGTTCTTCTTTCGTTTCACCCGGAGAAATAATTTCCCACTTCGCGTCTTCGCTGCTCTCTTCAGAAAGCGAAGTTGTGATCAGTTCTTCACTCGCATCTTCACCAATATCTTCCGATTGCCCCGGCTCAACGAGCACATACAGCAATGTGTTGATCTCTTCCTTTGCGCCTGGTTCTTCTTTCTCCTCTTGAACGTAGTCGGTTTTCGTTTCTACCGACTCTCGTCTATCCTCTCTCGTCTCTTTTTCGTCATCCCGAGCGGAGTCGAGGGGTATCGTCTTCTTCCAATGATGCAGCAATTGCAATTGCCTCAACATCCCCGCTTCCCATTCATCCGGGTTATTGACAAAACGCTTCACAGGAAACTTCGGCGGAACGGAAACTTCTTCCGGTTTCACTTCAGGTGCAACAACTTTTTCTTCAATTTCCTGGACAACAGGTTTTGGTTCGGCAACTTCTTTCCGCGTGATCAGTTCGTAAAGCACTTTCCGGTTCACCGCGTAAGCCGCTGCAGTTTTCAGCTGGTTGTTGTACAGGAAACTTCCCTGGTTGTGCAGGTTTTTGATGTACAGCAAATGTCCCGACTGGAAATACGGAAACGAATCAAGCAACGCATCCAATTGCGCACCTTCCTCGCGGGCCGTCTGACCCGGATTCCTCATCCATTGGAGAAATTGCTGCGCGTTCATTACCAGGCGTAAATTGATTTGTTGATGATGTCCTGCGTAATCTGGTCTGAAATTTCCTTGATGAGCTGGTCTTCCACGGCGGAAATATCCTGCGAACTCGGGAAATCTGCAAACCGGCTGAAGTTGGACTCAAAACTGTACTTGTCCTCAATTTTGTCTTCGTATTTCATCTTCACCGTGATCGTTAAACGGTTCAGCGATGCCTGGTCGGTTGTGCCTGCAGAGATAGCCACAGGAGATACGTTGTACCCGACAATTTCACCTTCGTAATTCAGGTCGCCGTCTTCAGGAACCATCGTAAAACGCGTTTGGCGCTGGATAAAATCTTTCAGCGATTCGGTCATTGTTTGTGCCAATGTAGGTTTTGCAAGCGGTGCCGAATTCACAAACTGCATCACGGAAATAGTCACGGTATCTTCCTTGAGGTCGCGACCACCTTTCCCGCTTTGATTGTACGCGACCTTGCACCGGCTCGATTGTAAAATCAGCAGGAGCGGAAGTAAGAATGCAATCAGTTTTAACGCTCTCATCCTTTGATGTTGTACTCGTTAATTTTGCGGTACAATGTACGCTCAGAAATGCCCAGTTCCTTCGCCGCGTTCTTGCGTTTTCCGCGATGTTTGTCCAGTGCTTTCGTGATCAGTTCAATTTCTTTATCCTGCAGGCTCAGCGAATCTTCTACAATTTCTTCCGGGGAAATTATTTCATCGTTGGTCGATTGCCACGAAGGTTCATGGATCACAACCGTGTCATCGTTACCCACCGGTTGCGCATTGATCGGGTTGGTGCGCGCCTGGTACTCTGCAAAATGTTTCTGGATCATCGGGCCGCTTTGCTGCATCAGCTCGGGTGTAAGACGGCCGCCGTTCTGGATCAGTTGCATCGTGAGCGCTTTCAGGTCGTTGAGTTCGCCACGCATTTGCTGAAGCAACTGGAAAAGAAAATCGCGTTCCTGTGTTTCGTTCCCCGTTTGCGCATTACGCGCGAGCATCGGAACACTGGACATCGAAGTCTGATGATCCGGCAAATATTTTTTCAGGATTTCCGCATCGATCTCTCGTGCTTTCTCAATGATGGAAACCTGTTCGGTTACATTTTTCAGCTGGCGGATATTTCCGTGCCAGTAGTAATTCGTCAGCAATTTCTCTGCGTCCGGGAGAAGTTTAACAACCGGCATTCTGTACTTCGCCGCAAAATCAGCTGCGAATTTCCGGAACAGCAAATGAATATCCTGGCGGCGCTCACGCAAAGGCGGAAGTAAGATCGGAACTGTGTTCAACCGGTAATACAGATCCTCGCGGAACTTCCCGCGGTTGATCGCATCCACAATGTTCACGTTGGTGGCTGCAACCACGCGCACACTCGTCTTTTGCACTTTGGAAGAACCTACGCGGATGAATTCACCCGTCTCCAGCACGCGCAGCAAACGCGCCTGTGTAGCCAATGGCATTTCCGCAACTTCATCCAGGAAAATTGTTCCGCCGTCTGCAACTTCAAAATATCCTTTACGCGCTTCGGTAGCACCCGTGAACGATCCCTTCTCATGCCCGAACAATTCCGAATCGATCGTTCCTTCCGGGATCGCTCCGCAGTTTACGGCAATGTACGGTCCGTGTTTTTTCACCGAAGTCTGGTGAATGATCTGCGGAAAAACTTCTTTTCCTGTTCCGCTTTCCCCGGTGATCAGTACAGCCAGATCGGTTGGCGCTACCTGCACGGCAATATCGATCGCACGGTCCAGTTGCGGAGTCGTACCGATAATGCCAAAGCGAAGTTTTAATTCCTGGATAGTCATTTAGCCAATCGGTATTTCAAAATTTCTTTCAACGTTGAACCAAATATCTTTCTGGAGAACCGCATTTCACTGGCATAAGTGGCTTCCAGCTTTTTTGAAATTGCAGGCATAAGTAAAATTGCAGCCTCAACTTCTTTTAACATAGATGTCCTGGATCGCTTCATAGAAAATATTTATTAAAGATTTTTTTGTCATTGATTGTCAAGTTGTCTGCCGCATTGAAAGCGACGACTTTCGGTTTTTGACCGCTGTTATTAATCACAAACCACTCGTCCGCCAGCTTTGAATACAAGTCTACCATATTACGGAAAGTACGTTTATATCTGCGCTTAACGATCTTTTTATCTACGTTGTGACCGCCAGCCTTAACACGCTTTTGAATTCGCTTCAGCGATAATTCTATACTGTCCACAAACAGAAAATAAATAATGATATGATACCCCTCTTCTTTGGCCTTTATCAAATGATTGCTCCAAAGTTTGCCGGAAAATGTTGTTTCAAATGCAAACGACTTTTGGGTGGAAATTGCCTTTTCAACATTGTGCAACATAAACCTTCCAGCTTCAAATTGAATAGAGTCGTGCGCGCCTTTTGTCAATCCGCTCGCTATGACATCAGAATTGAATGACATGAAGTTCTTGCGGTTTTCCAACAAGGATTTAGCGAAAGTTGTTTTTCCGCTTCCGTTTGGACCTGCAAATATTTCTATGGTTTTACTCATACAGGGGAGTCGTCACCTTTGAAAAATAGTATAGTTCTAATCTCGAAATGTTGTTTTAAATCTTGAATTGTCATTGTCCTCCTAAAGTTACTGTGCTGTCATATTGAAACCAACCCGAACCTGTCACGAGACTGTCTGCATAAAACGTTACATCCCTCACTTCAAAAAAGAAATAGCTGCCACAATCTTTTTTAATCCCTGTTGGCTTATAATGCACACTCAAGTCATGTATGTTCGTCAGGTACATGCGGTCAATGATTGTATCGCTGTACGACGCCTCTTGTGCCACTTCCCATACATTCTCCATCAATGGTTCATGAGTGAAGTAAGTTCTGATAGTCATTTTCATTATTCTCACATCCGTCACATTATGAACGGTGTAAGAAATACTTACAGTCGAATCAGTATTTCTGGCTCCTCGATGATTCGTAATCGATACTGGACATTCCGGCACTGTTTCGGAATATATTTCATGTCCGTTTTTTTCTTCTGACGCCTGGAATTCATCCGTAATCGAGGACGGCGCACATCCTGACATGCAAATTGTTGTTGCAAATAAAGTAGAGATGTACGTGATGTTTCGCATAGTTTTAAACTGCTTTCCCGATCAACGTCGCAACCGTGCAACTCTCAGCTAACACATTCACATATTCCCCCTTCTTAAAATTCCCTTTCGGAAACACCACCACATTATTCTGCGAATTTCTTCCCATCCACATAGCACTCGATTTTTTCGACTCATGTTCAATCAGCACACGGTGAACTTTGCCAACGCTGGCCCGCGTTTTTGCCTGCGAAAGTTTTTGTTGTAACACAATCACTTCGGCCAGGCGCGCCTTCTTCACTTCTTCCGGAACATCATCTTTAAACTGGCGCTCCGCCAATGTTTTCGGACGTTCAGAATACGCAAACATGTAGGAGAAATCATAGCCCACCCATTCCATGAGCGACAATGTTTCCTTATGATCTTCTTCAGTCTCCGTGCAGAATCCGGTGATGATATCCGAAGAAATTCCGCAGTCCGGAAGAATCCGTTTGATCGCGTTGATGCGGTCCACGTAATCTTCACGCGTATAACCGCGGTTCATCGCTTCCAGCAAACGCGTGCTTCCGCTTTGCACCGGAAGGTGAACGTACTTGCAGATGTTTTCATACTTCGCCATCACGTGCAACACATCGTCCGTCATGTCTTTCGGGTTCGACGTGCTGTAACGGATGCGCAGGTCAGGATTCACAAGCGCAACTTTTTCCAGCAGCTGTGCAAACGTGGTTGCATTCGCGCGCTGTTCTTCAGTCAGAATTTCTTTTTTCAATCCGCCACCGGCCCAGATGTATGAATCCACATTCTGACCAAGCAGCGTCACTTCGCGATATCCGTCTGCAAAAAGTTCGTGCGCTTCTTTCACAATGCTTTCCGGGTCGCGCGAACGTTCACGTCCGCGTGTAAACGGAACCACGCAGAACGAACACATGTTGTCGCAACCGCGCATGATGCTGATGAACGCGCTCACGCCATTTGTATCGAGACGTACCGGTGTAATGTCTGCGTACGTTTCCTCTTTCGAAAGAAGGACGTTCACCGCTTTTTGTCCGCCTTCAACTTTCGCAATCAGGTTGGGTAAATCGCGGTACGCATCAGGACCCACAACGATATCAACGATCTTTTCCTGGTCGAGAAATTGTTCTTTCAATCGCTCGGCCATACAGCCAAGAACGCCCACAATCATGTCGGGCTTTTTCCGCTTGGCCTGCTTGAATTCATTCAGGCGGTTTCGCACACGTTGTTCTGCACCTTCGCGTATCGCACAGGTGTTGACGAAAATTACATCGGCCTCCGTAAAATCGTTTGTCGTCGAGAATCCTTCATCTTTCAGAATGGATGCAACGATCTCACTATCGGAGAAATTCATTGCACAACCGTAACTCTCCAGGTACAGCTTCCGCGTACCCGAAACCGGAACTTCAAGCATTAACGCTTCGCCTTGCCGGCTTTCATCGATCACTTTTTCGTCCATGGACCCGTTTTCCAACATTGTTCTTCAAAAAGGACAGCAAAGTTACCAAAAAGTGATTGGACTGACAAATTGACAGATTTGCATCCCATAGCCGGGCAAAAAATCTACCTATATACATATAGGTAAGGCGGCTGATCGACGATCCGATTTGGAAAATTGTTGTTTAGTTGTTTTTCTTTGCAGCCTCCGGTTCGGTAAAAACCGGCAAAATTCTAGGGTATTTTAATTATTAACGAGCTGATGGCAAAGAATTTAGTGATTGTGGAGTCGCCTGCAAAGGCTAAAACCATTGAGAATTTCCTCGGTAAGGACTTTACCGTGAAGTCGAGTTTTGGTCACGTCCGTGACCTGGTGAAGAAGGGTATGGCTGTAGATACAGACAATGGATTTGCACCTGTTTATGAAGTATCGCCCGATAAGGAAAGGGTAATTACGGAACTGAAAAAACTCGCCAAGGCAGCAGACGTTGTCTGGCTCGCGACGGACGAGGACCGTGAAGGAGAAGCGATTTCCTGGCATTTGTCGGAAGCGCTGAATCTCGACGAAAAAAAGACGCGTCGTATTGTGTTCCACGAGATCACGAAACCGGCAATCCTGAAAGCAATTGACTCACCGCGCAAGATCGATAAGCACCTTGTGGATGCGCAACAAGCGCGACGGATTCTTGACCGTCTGGTAGGCTTCGAACTTTCTCCGATTCTCTGGAAGAAAGTAAAACCATCACTGTCCGCAGGCCGCGTACAGAGCGTAACCGTGCGATTGATCGTTGAACGCGAGCGTGAAATTTCTGCGTTCACATCAGCGTCATCGTATAAAGTCTCAGCAATTTTCAATAGCGGTGGACAGAATTTCAAAGCAGAGCTGAGATCAAATTTCAAGACCATCGAAGAGGCGCGTAAGTTCCTTGAGGCGTGTCAGAAATCGACGTTCACGGTAACTTCTCTCGAGACAAAACCCGCACGCAAATCACCTTCCGCACCATTCACTACATCCACGTTGCAGCAGGACGCATCACGTAAACTCGGATTTTCTCCGAAGCGTACGATGGTCGTTGCGCAGCGCCTGTACGAAAGCGGAAAGATCACCTACATGCGAACAGATTCCGTGAATCTCTCGGAACTCGCACTCGATAAAGCGAAAGAAGTAGTGACCAAAATGTATGGCGCTAAATATGTGCACATCCGTCACTACAAAACCAAGAGTAAAGGTGCACAGGAAGCGCACGAAGCGATACGTCCTACGTACATCGAAAAGAATTTGGTTGATGGTGAACGTGACGAACAGCGTTTGTACGATCTCATCTGGAAACGCACAGTGGCTTCCCAGATGGCAGAAGCTGAACTCGAAAAAACAACGGCGGTCATTGCGGTTTCAGGTGCATCTGAAAATTTCGTT
>DATHKF010000522.1:0-2746 GCA_035489505.1 Bacteroidia bacterium
GGTGGGTAATCCCGAATTATTGAACCGGGTAGTAAATTTCAGTCAGCCATTTGCTGGTGTCGGGCTCCGCTCCCGGATCGGTCACATAAAATTCCCAGGGACCACCGGTTACCACTTTTCCGTTCTCTTTCATCCATTTGTCCATCTGCGCGTGACTTTCGCCCGTTTTTTCATAAGCGCCATAATGCGAACCTTTCACCACGTTGCCGCCGGGTACTTCTTTGTACGTAATGCGGCCGCTTGACTTTCCTGCTTTGTCTACCGGAACGCCGATGTCCATCCAGAAATACATGCCGCCATCGGGACGATTCATGTCTACTTTATTGTAGATCGCGAATACGGAACCGTTTTGAGTCAAACCTTGTTTACCCATTTCACCCATGATTTCGCCGTAAGCCCCGCCCAGTTTCTGGCCGATATTCGTCAGGTCTGCGCTGTCGTTGATGATCATGATTTTCATTGGGGCCATTGTAGTTGCCTCAATGGTAATTGCGGCCATCATTTCCGGTGAAGGAAGTGATTCGACGTGTTTTTTCAATCCGGCCAGCGACTTTTCAAAATCACCACCCAGCATCGCGTCCATATCCATGAACAGCATCATCGGACGCATAAAGAATGGCATTTCCATGTCCATGTACGTGGTTACGAGTACGCCATCGGTTGTATCACGGATTTTCCACCCGCTCATGCTCGTTCCCATTCCTTCGAAAGCCAGTTCTGCCTCAACCAATTTGCCCGGCTCGCTTTTCGTGATGGTGAGTGAACCTTTTCCTACGCTGTCGCTCGCGCTTTCCCACAGGTGTTTTGCACCAACACCGGATTCAGGTCCTTCGTAAGTCGATTTCATGTTCGGGTCAATGTTGTCCCAGTACGACCAGCTTTTCCAGTGTTTCAGATTATTGATTTCATCGAAAGTCTGGATAGCGTTCGCCTTGATCATGGTTGTACGTTCAACGTGACACTCTCCCGGCATACAAAGGCCAACGATCAGGTAGACAGCCACCAGTACCACGAGTACGATGACAATTCTCTTAAGGATTTTCATGGGTAGCGTTTTTTTGGTTTTCGCCAAAGGTAAACTTTGAAGGATACGTTTGTCAAGTCGTTGATCGACTCATGCATTTTTTTGCCGCATATTCCGCAGATTTTGGTAAAATCCAGGCTGCCGCAAGCCGCATTAAATTTCGGTAGTGTATCAGTTTGAAGTGCCAGTTAATATTTGTGGAATGGAAACGGTTAAAACCTTTGAGCTGGATTGCTGATTCCATTGCCGGGGGCTTAAGCTCCCGGCAATGGATAGCCCATATACGTTTAACCGCTTAATATCCAAACTGAGACACTACCTAAATTTCCAATCTGTGTAATCTGCGCTGAACTTAAACCGTCCGTGCCTGACACGCGTAGAGAATCCGATCTTTGACTATATTGACCGGAATACGCATGAAAACAGCATTCCGGATCATATACATCGTGGTAGTTCTCTCGGCAGGCACTTGGAACTTCCTCCGCCCGGTCACATTCTGGGATATGCTGCCTTACATGGGTTCGGTATTGTCGCTCGGGTCTTCGGACGAAAAGTACATCCACGAAGAAACGTATGCGCAGTTCAGGTTACACGCCCCGGAAAAAATGAAGGCGTCGATGATCGACGGACACCCGTTTTGTCTTTCGGTATCGCAGAACGCCGATTATTTTAATCAGCACATTCCGTTTTTTAAGATCAAAGCGCTGTATATATATACGTCATGGGCTTTCCTGAAAATGGGTGTGCCTTTGTTTTATGCGGTATTGCTTCCTTCGCTGCTGGCGTTTCTCTGCATTTCAATCGTGGTGTACGTGTGGCTGGAAAAACATTTTGTTCCGGTGGCAACCTGCGCGTTCTGCGGGCTGGTCTTGCTGCTGAACCTGAACCTCGACGCGTTTCGCATTGCATCACCGGATGCGCTTGCGGCGATGTTCCTGGTGTTGTCCGCATTTTTTCTTTTGGAGAAAAAGAAAATGGGCGTAGGAATTATTTTTCTCCTGCTCTGCGTTTTTGTGCGTGTTGATTTTGTTTTTTTTGCGGGAATACTTTTGGCGTACATCGGCCTGGCGAATTATAAAACCAGTCGCAGCGTATTCCTCAATTGCGTTGCAGGAACAGCCGGCGTTGCAGCGATCGTACTTTTCGTCCGTTATCAAAGCGGCGGTTACGACATGTACCGGATGTTTCACCGGGCGTTTGTGGAATTGCCGGTGAATCCCTTGGAGGCCGATGTGCATTTCAATACCCGGGATTACGTTGCGGGAATTGTCAAAGGAATCGGGCTTAGCCTGAAAGGCAAAGGACTATACGCGCTTTTCATACTCGGTATCCTGCTGTTCGTTTTGCGAAAAGGAAAATCAACGATGGAAGAACGGGCGTGGCATGTGGCGCTGATCGGATCGCTGGTTTTGAAAATATTTATCCATCCGATTTATGAAGTGCGGTACCTGGCGGGGTATATTATCATTTTGTTGGTGCTCGTGGTGATCCGGTTGAAATATTATTTACCCGCACGGTTTGTTGTATCACCGACAGTTGTTAATTCGTTGGATTAACACTTTCAAGGTCTTCAAGACCTTGAAGGTCTGTGGTTTTTTGTTGCGGAAAAATATTTCCACCAACAAACTAAAAAATTTAGTTTTCCGAAAAAAATATCCACAGACCCTTACATTATGCGCGACGATCACCATTTGCCCGCGGATGATTATCTTTAGTCTGCTA
>DATHKF010000523.1:0-7198 GCA_035489505.1 Bacteroidia bacterium
GGGAAAGGCAAGCGTTCCTCTTGTCTTCCCTCGGCTCCGCTCGGTCTGACAAGTGGTTTCAATCAAAAATTTCGGTAGAATACGAAGTATCTCTCCCTGTCGTTAACGTAAAATAGATCGAAGGATCTTGTCAGACCGAGCGGAGCCGAGGGATGGCGTTAAGAATTCGCAAAGTTTAGGAAACCAATGAAATTCCCTCACGACGAAGCAATAAAAGCGTGCGAGAATGCTCAGCGAACTCAAACCACAACGTTTCGTCAGGCAACACCACATCGTAAACCAGTTTCGTAACCTGGATTTTCCGGCTCCGTCCGTTCAGGTTCACGCGCAGATAGAAATACGTGAAATACCGGTCGGAAGACACATTCTTTTCCACGATAAAATTTCCAGCAATTTTCTGCTGCTTTTGTTGATCGTGGTAGAGACCAATGAACGTCGGTAACATGCCCAGCAAGAGCATTGGTTCAAAGATGCCGACAAAAATAAAAAACGTGGAAGGATCGCGGCTGTATTTGCCCACACAGGCCATGAGTGTGGCCGCTCCCACAATCAGCAGTGTAACCAGCAAAACCTGCATCCACGTTCCGCGGATACGGGCATTCAGTTTGACCAGGTCGTGCGGAGCAAATGGCGTTAGCATGCGGGCTCGTTAAATCCGGATTCCGATTACAAGTACATCGTCCACCTGCTCCAGATTTCCACGCCATTCATCGAATGCATGTTCAATGCGCGCACCTTGATGATCCATAGAAAGATCAGACACGGAGGTAAGCAGTTCCTGCAATGCACGATACTTGTATTTCTTCCCTTTCTCACCACCAAACTGATCGGCGTAACCGTCCGTCAAGGTGTAGATCAGGTCGCCCGGCAGAATGTCTATTTCGTGTTCCGTGAATGGCACTGGATTTTCTACTCCGATTCCAACCGGTTGCTTGTCGCCCTTGTATTCCGTGATTTCACCTTTCCGGAGCAACCACACCGGGTTATTCGCAGCGGCAAAGCACAACTTGCCGGTCTTGCGATCAACGCGGCAAAGAATCATATCCATGCCGTCTTTGTTCTCTCCCATCTCACCTTTCTGACGGAGCGCGTGAATGATTTTTTCCCGCATGAGATCGAGAATTTTTCCGGGCGAAGTGGTATTTTTCTCTCCCACAATTTCATTGAGCAGCGATGCACCCAGCACGCTCATGAAACCTCCCGGAACTCCGTGACCGGTGCAATCGGCTGTGACGTAAAATACATAGCCGCCCGTTTCAGCGATCCAGTAAAAGTCGCCGCTGACAATATCTTTCGGACGGTGAAAAATAAATGATTCGGGAAATAATTCGGCGATCACCGCAGAGTCGGGAAGAATGGCGTGCTGAATGCGTTGCGCATAAGTAATACTGTCCGTAATGCTTTTATTTTTTTCTTCGATGATCTCTTTCTGCAGCTCCACTTCCGTTTTTTGCCGCTGGATCACCGAATTCTGCTTCCGCACAATCACAAACCTGTTGTACAGGAAAAGCACAAACACAAGCACAAGAACCAACGCAACGGTAACCAGTATGATGAAAAATTTCTGGCGCTTTTTTTCTTCCGCCCCGATTGCATCAATTTTATCCTGCTCAGCCTGTTTCAGCGCACGTTCATTCTCAAACTCAAGTGTCATTTCCTTTCGTGCAAAGTCGGTCTGCTTTTCTACATCCAGCAGACTGTCGCGGTAGAAAATGTATTTTTCATAATGGAAAAGTGCGTCTTTGAAATTCTCCCGCTCCCTGTAAAACTGGTTCAACTGTAAATGAATATCGCGCAGGTTTTCCACTGCATCTATTTCCTCCGCCAGCTCCAGTGAACGCTTCATCGCTTCTTCGGCCTTAGCTTCCCGGCCCGTCGAGTGATACACTGAGCCCAGGTTAAGGTATTGGTAACTCATCATGCGTTTGTCGTCGATACTTTCTGCTACCGCAAGAGCTTTGTTGTAATAATATTCCGCGGAATCATATTGACTGTTGTCGTAATAAATACCGGCTACAATGGCGTACGAATAAGTCTGTATTTCAACCAGCTCCAGGCTGTCGGCGAGCGCCATCGAACGGTTGAGATACACCATGGCAAGTGAATCCTGCTTCAACTGGTGATACATGTTCCCGATGTTGCAGCAATCGTCGGTAAGTTTGTATACTTCCTTAGCACGTACATGGATCTGGTACGACTGCATGAAATAGTCAAGTGCTTTCCCGGGTTCGCCCAGCACACTATATACAGTCCCAATGTTTGTCGTCACCGCAGCGGCTGTGAGACTGTCGCCGATTTCCCGTTTGATCTTCAGGCTTTTCATGTGCAGCTCCAACGCGCCGTTCGGATCTCCTTTGTATTGGAGAAGACCACCGTGCGCTGTAAGCACCGAAGAATAGCTTTTCAGATCGCCAATGGACTGAAATACAGCCTCAGCATCTTCGTAATACTTTTCTGCTTTCGGATAATTACCGCGAATGACATAAACAATACCCATGTAATATAAGGCCTTGCCTTCGCCCTTCCGGTAACCCGCGTTCTTCGCAACCTGCAGCGATTGTTCCGCAAAGACTATGGCGGAGTCCGGATCTCCGAGCTGCCGATAGATCAATGAAAGATCGGTAAGCGCTTTCGCCTTGAGCGAATCATCGGTTTTGCGTGCTACTACTTTTTTCAGCGAATCGATCTTGCTGCGGCCCTGTGCAGTGAGATTCACGGCCGGAAGCACCAGAAGAAACGCGAAGAGGATGATGTGGAGTGCGTGCCTCATGTGACTTTTATTCCGATAATAAGTACATCGTCGAGCTGCTCCAGCCCCCCTCTCCAGTCTTCAAAAACGGTGTCCAGGTAATTGCGCTGTTCATCCATTGTCTTTTCGTTCAGCTTCAGGAGATGCTCTTTCAGTTGCGAATATTTGAACTTCTTTCCGCGCGGTCCGCCGAACTGATCGGCAAAACCATCCGTAAAAGCGTATACGATATCGCCGCGTTGGAGTTCAACTTTTTGCAATGTAAACGGTGCATCGTGGCCTTCGTGAAGCCCTACCGGTTGTTTATCGGCATTGTATTCAACAATAGTTCCGTTGCGCACGATCAGCAAAGGATTATTCGCCGCTGCAAAATGCAACACGCGAAGATTCCTCTCGAAATTCATGAGGATGCAATCCATGCCGTCTTTGGCTGCGGATGCTGCACCATCAGGATTCAGCGCACGGATGATCGCCTCGCGTTGTTTGTTCAGAACAACATCCGGAGTTGAATTTTTCTGTTCGACGATGAGTTCACGCAGTATCGAAATATTCATGAGCGACATAAACGCACCCGGCACGCCATGACCGGTACAGTCACCCACACATAACCAGAACGTCTCACTGCCACTGCCGACTGACTCAGTTGCCCAATAAAAATCGCCACTCACAATGGCTTTGGGTTTGTAGAGCACAAAATGTTCCGGGAGATTTTTTTTCAGCAATGAGGCCGGTGCAAGCAATGCCGCCTGGATACGTTTCGCATAATTGATGCTGTCGGTAATTTCTTTGTTCTTCTCTTCGAGCGCCGCTTTCTGCATTTCAATTTTCTCTGCGTATTTCCGGTTTTCTTTTTTGAACATGCTCACCGCGAGAAAAACCAGGATCATAACGAATGGAATATTCGGGTAACCCAACATGCGTGTAACCGCATCCACCTCGTAATACGGTTTCGTTTGTTCAGTGAGAATCACGTTAAACAACATGAACAAAGTGCACATGATGAAATACACCACGATGACCCGTTGCGAATTGAAAAAGATGTTGCACGCAATGGGAAGGAAGAGAAAATAATAATACGAATTGGTTGCGGCACCGAAGAGCAGGCTGAACGAAGTAAGAAATACAAAAGCATAGAACATCGCGTAATGAAAAGCAAAAACGTGACGTCCTTTTTTTACCAGCCAGAACATGATCAGGTTGGACAGCGCGGAATAGGCTGTAACCACAACGGCCACGTAAAATCCGGCAATGAATCCTGCAACACCGTAGAAAATGGAGATGAGCAGAATGGCGAGTACGGCCGTATTAAAAACCTTGAGTTTATTGCGCAACGAGAAGTGAGTGTCCTCCTCAATGCCCAGGTTCACAATACGGTGTAAAACTGCTTTCATGTGTTACACGAAGCTACTAAAACGTGAAGAAAGTCTCTCTGAAATTATTTCGTAGTGCATGACTTGCGTGCGGCGCCCAGGCAGATGCCGCAAATTCACCACGGCGGCACGGCGAAATTGATCGCTGCGCGATCCCGATTATTGAATGGTACACAGAAAACACTGAACACACAGATTTTCACAGAAACCCTACAACAAAATTCCGTGTGATTCGGTACGTTCCGCGTATTCCGTGTACCATTTCTATTTCAAATCGCGCAGCGATTCGCCGTGTGCTCCGTGCCGCCGTGGTTATTTACTGAACAGCGAATTCACAAACTCCGTTTTGTTGAACACCTGCAAATCGGTCATCTTCTCGCCTACGCCAATGTAGCGCACCGGAATTTTGAACTGGTCGGAAATGCCAATAACCACTCCGCCTTTTGCCGTTCCATCGAGTTTGGTAATGGCCAGTGCAGTTACATCGGTGGCCGCAGTGAATTGTTTGCATTGCTCAATAGCGTTCTGCCCGGTTGATCCGTCGAGAACAAGAAGGACTTCGTGTGGCGCATCAGGAACAACTTTCTGCATCACTTTTTTGATCTTGCCCAACTCATTCATGAGGTTGACTTTGTTGTGCAGGCGACCCGCGGTATCAATGATCACCACGTCAACTTCTTTGGAAACGCCGGAGCTCACCGTATCGTAAGCCACAGAGGCAGGATCTGCGCCCATTCCCTGTGAAACGATGGGAACACCCACGCGCGTTGCCCAAATGGTCAGCTGGTCAACGGCGGCTGCACGGAATGTATCGGCCGCGCCGAGCATCACACTTTTTCCGGCCTGTTTAAATTGATAAGCGAGTTTTCCGATGGTCGTGGTTTTTCCCACACCGTTCACGCCCACAACCATAATCACATATGGCTTGCTGGTTTTCGGAATATCAAAATCGGGTGAATCTGCGGATTTATTCTCGGCAAGCAATTCTCCGATTTCGGCGCGGAGAATTTTATCGAGCTCGTCGGTGCTCACGTATTTGTCCTTCGCTACACGGGCCTCAATGCGTTTGATGATCTTGAGCGTGGTTTCAACGCCCACATCGGAAGTGATCAGGACTTCTTCAAGATTGTCGAGTACCTCCGCATCCACGGTAGATTTACCAACCACGGCACGGGCAATTTTTGAGAAAAATCCTTCCTTGGTTTTAGATAAACCCTGGTCAAGACTTTCTTTTTTCTCTTTATTGAAAAATCCAAAAATGCCCATACGCCTGTTGAAGTATCAGAAACAACGAAAGCTCCTTTCAGGGAAAGAAGCTTCGTGGTTTATCTTTTCAGAATAAATTATTTCTTGTCGGAAAGGAAATCTTTGATGTGGTCGTTGTGAACCACTTCTTCCCTGAATGCATAAGCGCCTGTTTTTGGCGACTTTACCATTTTGATTACGCGGGTGAACTGCTTTCCTTCACCGGTTTTGAGTGTAGCAACTACTTTCTTTGCCATGACGCTAAGCTATTATACGGTGATTACTTGATTTCTTTGTGAACCGTAACCTTTTTCAGGATCGGGTTGTACTTTCTTTTCTCGATACGGTCGGGAGTGTTCTTCTTATTCTTCGTAGTGATGTAACGAGAAGTACCCGGCTTACCGCTGTCTTTGTGCTCTGTGCATTCAAGAATTACCTGGATGCGATTGCCTTTCTTAGCCATTGTTTTACTTTATTAAGGGACGGCAAAGGTAATTAAAAAATGTACGAATTACGATTTTCGAAGGACGATTTTACACTAAATATCCGTCTTTGCTTTGATCAAAAACCACACAACTTATTGATTGTAAGTTATTTAATTAAAAACGATCGTTTAAACTTTGTTGTTGCGCCTTTGGCGCCCTGCCACAGATTCGCAGATTTCGCAGATTAAAAACAATTTTTGATGATCTGATCCAATTCAAAAAAATCTGCGAAATCTGCGAATCTGTGGCGACCCGGCGAAGCCGGTACAAAGCGCTGCAGCTTTAGTTCTTCACCACACGAACGGTATGCTGTTCCATCGCTGAAGTGATCCGCACGAAATAAATGCCAGACGGTTCATTTTCCAGAGAAACGTTCACTTGTGCAGCAGATGGTTGAATCCGCGCGATTGCTTTTCCTAAAACATCAGTCACGAGGATTTCCTCTGCAACAAAGTTCCCGGTATTTACGGTGAACTCATTGGAAGCCGGATTAGGGAAAATAGTAACCGCATTTACAGATGCGCTTCCTGCAATTCCAGTAGAAAGAATCACTTCGCAGACAGAAGTATCCGAACAGATTCCGTCGGTTACGATTACCGCATACGAGCCGTTCACTGTGGCCGTATAACTCTGGTTTGTTTCACCGGCGATCGGCGTCATCGTGCTGCAATCGATCCATTGATATGTTGCTGTGGAATTGTTAGCCGTGATGGTTTCGTTTACAACAGTAACAGATGCGTCAACGGTATCACTCACAACCGTAATGGAATCGTTACCCACGCATCCATTGATGTCTGTGCCGATTACTTCGTAAGTCGCCGTCATCATCACAGCAAAAGGAACGCCATCGGTAATTCCGCCGTCCCAGGTGTATGTTGCAGCTCCGCTTCCGTTTAACGTAAACATTGAATTCGCGCAAACAGTTGTGTCGTTTCCGGCGCTAACTACCGGCAAAGAATTCACCGTGATCAGCACAGTGTCTGTATCTGTGCAGCCATGTATGTCCATTCCGGTAACAACAAATATGTCCGTAGCGAAGGGCACAAACGGCACATTGTTGGTAACCGCCTGGTCCCAGAAAAACTGTGTCGGTCCGATTCCGGTTCCGGTAAGTGTGGCTGAATCGCCGTTGCATACACTGAAATCCTGGGGTGCAAAAACGATTGGCGTTGAAACTACAATGTCAATGGTATCGTGCAATAGAAAAGGACATCCGGGAATATTCACTTCCACAGAATACGCGGTTGACGAATTCACAACTTCGGTTATTACCGGCGTAACACCACTGGTGCTCCACAGGTAGGTTGTTGATCCCAGTGTTGTGTTGTAGTGAATGACACCGTTCCAAA
>DATHKF010000524.1:0-8469 GCA_035489505.1 Bacteroidia bacterium
GTAAACTGAAGACTGTTCCACCGGTTTTACGACAGTGTATTCGCAAAACACACAGTTCAGTGCAACCGGGTGGAACAGTCTTCAGTTTACAACACCGTTCAACTGGGACGGAAGTTCGAATGTGCTGATTGAAATTACCTATGATAATCTCCTGGCATCTTCAAACAACGTGGTTGCTGCGGATACAACGGCTGCATTCAAATCGGGGTTGATCAACTCAGGAGCTGACCGTGATGTTGCTGCTGTGCAGGGTGGACACATTGACATTCCATTGAATTCCGGTGTGGCGGCGATTGATTCTTTCATCACCGTTTCATTCTGGGCATTTGGCAATCCTGCTTTGCAACCGCAGGATGGAACCTGTTTCGAAGCGTACGATTCACTCAACCAACGTGTGATCAATGCGCACGTTCCGTGGAGTAACAGCAACGTGTATTGGGATGCCGGAAATTCCGGAGGTGCATCGTATGACCGCATCAACAAACCGGCAACCGTAATTGAAACCGAAGGACAATGGAATTACTGGACATTCACGAAAGATGTTGCAACCGGTTCCATGAAAGTGTACCTGAACGGCGTGCAGTGGCATTCGGGAACTGCAATGAGCCGTACGATGGATGGCATTGCAAAATTTCGTCTTGCACAATCGTTCTACCCGGGCTCACAATCGTACGCAGGCAGAATGGATGAATTCACAGTGTTCAATAAAGTGCTCACACCGGCAGAAATTCAATCGTACATGATGCAGCCGATCACTTCTTCCGATACAAATTTTTCAAATCTCGTTTTGCATTTCACGTTTGATGATGGCAACAATGTAACTGCGGCTGATTCTGCTTTGGGCAATCACGCTCCGGCGATGTTGTCGGGTGTTCAGAATGCGCTGAAGCCTTCTTCAGAACTCACGATGAATTTCACGGAGACAAAAATCCGTCCGCAGATTATTTTCGAACAGGGCGTGTACACATCGTACATCGATTCAGTTCTGGTGCTTGATTCTGCACTGAACATTCCGTTTGAGATCATGGTGTTCAATGATTCCATTGTGAATCCCGGAATTGCAACGGACACGATTACCGGCTGGCCGGTTGCTGTGAACGGAGTTGCCGACAGCACGATCTATCAATCGAGTTACGATTATTACAACGTGTTCCCGGAAGTTATCCGTTACGAATTGGCGCGTTACATTACTCCATACGGAAACGGGTTGAATCTCGGTACCGGCTGGACCTGGACTTTCGACGTGAGCGATTATGTAACACTGCTGCACGATTCTGTTCACCTCGCTGCAGGAAACTGGCAGGAACTTCTGGATGTACAATTCCTGATGATCGTTGGAATTCCTCCGCGCGACGTGATCTCGATCGAAAACGTGTACACCGGAAATTTCGATTACGGTCATTCGAATAACCCGATTGAAAGTCATCTCGTTCCTGTAACGGTGAACGTTCCTGCGAATGCAGCAGGTGTGCGATGGAAATCCCGCGTTACCGGTCACGGAATGGATACACCGCAAAACTGCGCCGAGTTCTGCCCGAAAAATCACTTCTACATCGTTGACAGCGTAACGCAGTTTACCAAACTGGTGTGGAGAGACAATTGCGATCTGAACCCGCTTTACCCGCAAGGTGGAACGTGGGTGTACGATCGTGCGAACTGGTGCCCGGGTGCAGAAGTGTGGACGTATGATTTTGAACTGACACCGCATGTTACACCGGGAACTTCTGCAGAACTGAATCACGATGTGCAGGCGTATACCAATAACGGTGAGTGGAGTTACTACCAGATCGAAGACCAGGTAGTGTATTACAGCGCACCGAATTTCACGTTGGACGCTTGTCTCGAAAATGTAATTTCTCCGAGCAAGGATCAGATGTGGTCGCGGAAGAATGCGGTGTGCATGAACCCGGTGATTGTCATTAAAAATACCGGTTCCACCACACTCACTACGCTCACCATTACATACGGCATGGGAAGTTCAACCAACGTATACACATGGACAGGCAGTCTTGCGTTCCTCGATACGGCATGGGTTACACTTCCGCCATTTACGTGGGTAACGGGTGCAACAGATTTCACTGTAACGCTGAGTGCACCAAATGGTGGAACAGATCAGTACGCGTTCAACAATACGTGGACGAACCTGTTTACGTATCCGCCGGTGATGCCTTATACATTTGTGATTGAATTCAAAACCAACACACGCTGGTGGGAGAACGGTTACGAATTGAGAAACAGCGCGGGTGTGATTGTACACTCACGTGCAGGTGCAGCGGCGAATACGACCTACCGGGATACGCTTATACTTCCGTATGATTGTTACGAGTTCAGAATGTGGGACAGTGGTGAAGACGGATTATCGTGGTGGGCGAATACTGCACAGGGAACAGGCTACATCCGGTTCAAGAGTGCGTGGAGCAGCCAGATTCTTAAATCGTGGCAGGCCGATTTTGGTGGCGAAGTGTACATGCAGTTTACCGTTGGTTTAACAAACGGCACGAACGATATTGTTCTCTCGCAGGAAAATGAACTCAATGTTTACCCGAATCCAACGGATGGTCACGTGTTCTTCGACTTCAACCTGACCAAGCGCCAGGATGGAGTAGTGGAAGTGTTCGACCTGCTGGGCAACGTGGTGTATACGTATGCGTTCACAGATTCTGTGGCGGACAGCGTGGAAGCGGATTTGTCTTTCCTTACGCGCGGAATGTATCTCGTGGTGTTGACTACTGGAGAAGAACGGGTGACGAAGAAGTTGTTGATTGATTAAGATGTGGAAAGCGCCTGCGGCAGCAAGGATTTTTTGTTTGTGTTATTAACCCCGGGTTACGATCCTTCGGATCTCACCCGGGGTTAATAACATTTGACCCCTTCAGGGTCATGGGCAACATCCCTTTCACTTCGTTCAAGGGACATGTGATCCCTCCGGGATCATAAGAACCAGATATTATGCGACTTCGGAGAAGTCGATATGACCAAATCTTTTTCGCTTCGTCCAAGGGAAAATGTGATCCCTCTCCGAAGGAGTCCTTTGGACCGGGATCAGGTTTCACAACGAGTTGCGACTTCGGAGAAGTCGCATGTCCCTTGAACGAAGTGAAAGGGTTCTTTTGAAATTCTTTGCTGCCGCAGGCCCGTCCTGAGCTTGTCGAAGGGCGATTGATAAAAGAATTTCCCCGCGTTGTCTGCCGCTTTATTTCGGTAACGAAAAATAAAACGTCGCGCCTTTATCTACTTCTCCTTTGGCCCAGACCCGGCCACCGCTGCGTATAACAATCCGTTGCACAATCGCCAGTCCGATACCGGTGCCTTCAAACTCGTCGACCTGGTGGAGACGCTGAAAAATGCCGAAGAGTTTGTTTTTGTATTCCATATTGAAACCAGCGCCGTTGTCTTCTACAAAAAAGACAAATTCATTTTCATGCACTTCGACGCCAACGGTTATTACCGGTTTTTCTTTCCGCGCTGAATATTTGATGGCATTTGACAGGAGATTGGTGCCCACGCGTTTCAGTAATTCGAAATCGCCCTGGACATTCGGAAGATCCTGAATGGTGAGCGTGAACTTTTCATTTTTTGCTTCACCTCCAAGTTCTTCGAAAATCTCCCTGAAGAGTTTGTTCATGTCGATTTCCTTTTTCTTTATCTCCTTTTTTCCCATGCGGGAGAGATCGAGCAGGCTGTCGATCAGGTTCGACATTTTTTTTGCGCTTACCGAAATATTACTCAGCAGCCGCTGGCCTTCTTCATCGAGGACCGGTTCGTAATCTTCTTTGAGAATTTCTGCGAAACCCGTCATGGCACGGATGGGTGCGCGCAAATCGTGTGAAACAGAGTACGTGAACGATTCGAGTTCACGGTTCACCAGTTCGAGATCGTTGTTCTTTCCTTTCAGGTCTTCGTTCAGGCGAAAGAGTGTGATTTCCTGCTGGTGCTTTTCAATGAAGAACTTCACTTTGTTGATCAGGATTTCCGGGTGAAATGGTTTTGTGATAAAACTGAACGCGCCTTTTTCATAGCCTTTGAAAATGTTCAGGTTATCGGTGTATACTGCGGAAATAAAAATGAACGGAAGGTTGGCCGTTTTTTCTTCTTCTCTCAATATGCCCGCGAGTTCATAGCCATCCATTTCCGGCATCTGGATATCGAGCAACGCCAATGCAAAAGTATGATGAAGCGTTTCGCGCAATGCGTCGTTTCCGTTGGTGGTCTTAATGAGGTCTACTTCCAGGTCTTTGAGGACGACTTCGAGGGCCACGAGATTTTCCCATTTATCGTCGACGAGCAGTATTTTCGGTCTTATGTTCATGATAAAATGAATTAACGTGATCTCACTTACTTAACCAAACACGCATCAGTGATAAAAGGCGTTCAATATCCACGGGCTTCGCGATGTAGTCGTTCGCTCCGGCATCAATGCATTTCTGTTTATCTTCTTTCATCGCTTTCGCGGTCAATGCAATGATCGGAAGGTCGCGGAATTTTTGCTGTGCCCGTATCCTGCGCATCGCTTCATATCCATCCATTTCCGGCATCATAATATCCATCAGCACCATGTCAATGTCTGGTTGTTGTTCAACCATGCGAAGGGCAATGACCCCGTTCTCCGCTTTTTCTATACTCATGCCGCGTTCCTTCAGAATTTTTGACAAGGCAAAAACGTTGCGCATGTCATCATCCACGACCAGGATTTTCTTCCCGTGGTAAATGCTCGCTTTATCATAAAGTCCTGCAATCATTTTCTGCTGGGACTCGGGCAGCTGGCCAATCGTACGATGGAGAAATAAAGCCGTTTCATCCAGCAAACGTTCTTCCGATTTTACACCTTTGATGATGATTGTCTCGGCATATTTCTGCAACTCGGCGTTTTCTGTTTTGCTCAGTTCCCTGCCTGTATACACAATGATCGGAGGCATCTGCCCTTCCTTTTGCCTTTCCAGCTGGTAGATCAGTTCAAAGCCACTCATGTCGGGAAGCCCCAGGTCAAGCACGATACAATCGATGTGGTTATTTTTGAAAAGTTCCAAAGCATCTTTTCCTGTTCCGGCTTCAATGCATTTAACGTCGCCGTTGCCGATTAATTTTTTGATCACCTTCCTGGAATTTTCATCGTCCTCGATAACCAGGAGATTTTTCATTTTCCGCTCGATGAAATTTTCGATCCGGTTGAATGCCTCTTCCATTTGCTTTTTGTCAATAGGCTTCGTGAGGTATTCAATAGCGCCTTCCTTGATCAGGTTCATGTTGCGTTCGTTGACCGAAATAACATGCACGGGTATGTGGCGCGTTTCGGGGTTCGCTTTTATTTCCGCGAGTACCCGGTGGCCATCAATACCGGGAAGATCGAGATCAAGCAGAACAGCCTGCGGTTTGTATTCACCAACAAGAACGAGACCATCTTCACCTGTTGCCGCATGAAGACATTTGAATCCTTTGGCATGTGCCTGCTTCATGAGGATAGGAGCAAACTTCAGGTCATCCTCGATGATGAGTACAATTTTGTCGTCGCGCGTGATGTTTTCGCGATCGTCCGGGGTGGACGGGTAATTGAGGAAATGGGTATTGGTGGTCGACGGCTGCATGGGTGCCGCCACTGTTTCTCCTTCTTCTGCCTGAAGACTGGCTTCTACATCGATGTCGATAGGAAGGATGAGTGTGAAAACCGAACCTTCGTTGATCTTGCTGGCCACCGTTATTTCTCCCTGTAGCAAGCGGGTGAGCTCGCGTGAAATCGACAACCCCAAACCGGTGCCGCCGTATTTGCGCGAAGTACTTCCATCGACCTGCTGAAAAGCTTCGAAAATAAGCGCCTGTTTATCGGCAGGAATTCCGATGCCGGTATCGTGTACTTCAATGGCAATGTTTTTTTCATTGCGTCGCCGGATCATAACGGTAACGGCTCCTTTGTCCGTAAACTTGATGGCATTCGACATTAAATTCCGGATGACCTGGTCGAACCTTCTGACATCTGTGCGGATCGCTTCCGGTAAACTATTTTCGAGACGGATCTCAAGCCTGATCCCTTTCTGATCGGCCTGGTGCTTGAAGTTTCGCCGCAGGTCATTCACAAAACTGGCTATCGGAATCCGTTCCACACTCAGTGTCATCTTCCCGGATTCAATCTTGGAAAGATCAAGTACTTCATTGATCAGCCCCAGGAGATCATGACCACTCTTGTTGATGATCTCCGCACTTTCCACCTGTTCATCGGAGAGGTTTCCTTTTCGGTTATCCGCGAGATCCTTGGAGAGAATGAGGAGGCTGTTCAGCGGAGTCCGCAACTCGTGCGACATGTTCGCCAGGAATTCAGATTTGTAGCGGCTGCTGATCTCCAGTTGTTTTGTTTTCTGTTCGATATCCGTGCGGGCCGCTTCAACTTCTTTGTTTTTCATTTCCAACGATTGCGTTTGTTCTTCCAGCTCTTCGTTGGTGACCTGCAATTCCTCCTGTTGTTGTTTGAGATTCTGGGCCTGCTCTTCCAGTTCTTCGTTAATCTGTCTCAGTTCTTCCTGCTGCGACTGTAATTCTTCACTTTGCACCTGTGTCTTTTCCAGCAACAGTTGGATTTTTTTCCGGGCTATGGCTGAATTGAAACTGATCCCCACATTTTCTGTGGAAGTACGGATGAATTCCAGTTCTTTTTCATCGAACGCAGTGAGCTTGCCCAGTTCAAAAACACCGAGCGTTTTATTTTCAAATGTGAATGGAGCAATGACCAGATGTGCAGGCTTTGTGTCGAGTAACGAAGAGGTGATGCGGATATCCTCTTCGCGGAGGTTGTCGAGCACGATCAGTTTTTGTTCGCGCGCGGCCTGGCCAATGAGACCTTCACCAGGAATAATTTTTTTCACGCCTTGTGCGCCGGATGCAAAAGCATATTGTCCCGTGAGATCGAACACAGAAGCTTCTTCGTTAAACGCATAGAGGGCGCCTACATGAGACTGCGTGTAGTTGGCCAGGAACGTGATTGTGTTCTGCGCCAATTCCGCAGTGTCCTGGTCGCCGCGTAAATGTTCGTTCAACTGGTTCTGGCCAGTTGCAAGCCAGTTGTGTCTTTCATTTTCGGCTGTGGTTTCTCTCAGCGAGCCGGTCATTTTTTTGAGGGAGAGACCAAGGGTGTCTTTGTTGGATCGCGGAACCAGATCGACGGTGTAATTTCCGGACGCAACCTGGTTGGCATTTTCTGCTATTTCGCGAAAGCTGTTACTGATGTTCACGAGTGACAGGAATATCGGCTGCAGTTCATCGCGAATAGGATCGTTGAGTACGGCATCCATGTGTTCGCGGCTCGATATTTTTTCTGCTTCGGAAGCAATGAATGAAATCCGTTTTCTGGTACTGCTGATGATCCAATACGAGATCAGAACTGCAATCAGCAGTCCTGCAACCAAAAACAACGTGATCAGGGTGAGCGATGCTGAATAGCTCTGATCGCTATCTGCTTTATCGCGCTGGATGCTTTCGTTGTTTTTGCCAATAAGTTTTTCGATCTGCGCGATGGTTTTATCACGGAACCGGCGACCCTCACTTCCCGACAGCGCGAAAGCTGAATCGGATTGATTATTCATCGAAAAACGCACGATCTCATCTGTGAGTTCGTGATACATGGCCCAACTGGTTATAAGCTCATCAATGATCACTTTCTCGGTATCATCGCTCAGTGAACGGAGTTCAGGGAGTTTTTGATCAACAACTTCCATGTATCGTGTCATCTCCTGGCGAAACGATTCTTTGCGCAATGCATCATTTTCCAGTATCACGTTTTTTTCATACCTCGATGCATTGAGTACCGCAATCAGGATCTCATTCGAGAGATTAATTCTTTTCCCGGAGACATTGACAAATTTTCCCAGCCTGTCGTTGGTTTCGGAAAACGCTGCGGTTATCAGTAAAGCCGCTGATATAAATAGTACAAGAATGATTGCGAAACCGACGAGGAGTTTTGTTCGAATGGTTAGATTCATAGGTTATTGGGATTAGATGTGCGGCTTAACTGATTCAATAGTGCGTTTATATTCTCCAGCGAAAGGATGTGATCAGGTGTTACCTGTTGAATGGCGGATACCGGCATAGAATTCGTTTCAGCTGTGGCGGGATCCTGAACGATGACCAGGCCTCCGCGCTCCTTAATTTTTTTCAGACCGCGACTTCCATCTCTGCCCGCACCGGTGAGAATGATACCGACCAGCGCCTGTTTGTAAACATCGGCTGCAGATTCGAAAAGTACATCGACAGCTGGCCGCGCATGATTGACCCGCGCTTCCGTGCTGAGCGAAAAAGTCCTGTTCCGTTCAACCAGCAGGTGATAATTGGGTGGAGCAAAGTAGACCACACCGCGTTTGATATTTTCTTTTTCGTCTGCTTCTTTCAATTCCACTGCGCAGCTTTTTCCGAGTAATGCGATCCACACGCCGTCTGAAGAAGGGCCCAGGTGTTGCACAATGATTACCGGGAATGACAGGTCTGCAG
>DATHKF010000525.1:0-2202 GCA_035489505.1 Bacteroidia bacterium
TGGGGCAATTCACGTACCGCATCAGTTACGACGTAAACGTTTCCACACTGAAACCGGCAACGAATAACCGCGGCGGTGTCGAATTTTCACTCATCTACATTGCCAAACGAAAAGTTCCTGTTGTTGCACCAAATTGCCCACGACTATGAGAAAGTATTTTTCACTTCTTGTCGTTTGCCTTCTTGCATCGGCATCACTTTTTTCGCAAAGCCGTCGGGAGTGGCTGGAGTTTGGCGACAAAGCATTTGCCGATGGAGATTACAAACTCGCCCTGGCCTGCTACCAGCACGTTGTAAAACTCGCACCGGGCAGCGACCGCGATCTCGTTACGCCGTATGAATGTCGTCCGTATACACCACCCAAAAAGACGATCGATTCGGTTGCACTGAAAAACGCACTCAACGATACAACGAAAGTTGCACCGTCGCTGGTTGAAGGAAATGATCCGCGCACGTTGTATACGATTCACCGCATTGCAGAATGTTACCGCTTGCTTCACGATTACGACAACGCAGAATTGTGGTACGCACAGGCCGTGGCCAAACCCGATAAGCGCTTCCCCGATGCGCAATACTGGTACGGCGTTGCCCTGCAGAGCAATGCGAAATATGCAGAAGCGATCACGCAATATGAAGCGTACCAGGTGGGAAAAGAACCGGATAGTCCTGAAGCGCGGAGAGCAACACGTAACATCGGTGGTTGCCTGAACGCGCAGGATACTTCCCGCGTGAAGAAAGAAGTGATCGTAACAAAACTCGATAGTAACATCAACGCGGGAACTGCAACGTTCGCTGCAGGATATTACGGAGATCCGGATGTGCTGCTTTTTACTTGCGCCAAACCAGGGAATGCTTCGACCGACGAACGTACCCGGCAGGGACTCGATCAGTATTCAACCGATCTTTTCATTGCACGCCGCGTGAATGGTGTGTGGATGACGCCACAACCTGTTGTTACTTCAGTGGGCGTATTGAACAGCACTTCAAACGAAGGAGCAGCTTCTGTATCGTTCGGGCGTGAGCATTTGTTTTTTACGCGATGGAACGAGGAAGGAACAGAGTGCACCATTTACATGTGCCGGAATGTGGGCGAAACGTGGCTTGCACCGCAGAAACTGAATGCAAACGTGAACGTACCGGGAACGCGCTCGATGATGCCGTTCCTTTCCAACGACGGAACAACATTGTACTTTGTTTCTGACCGCGAGGGCGGACAGGGCGGACTTGATATCTGGAAGTGTCCACTCGATGAAGAAGGAAATCCGGGGGAAGCCGTGAACATGGGTCCTGCGATCAATACTGCGGACGATGAGATCACACCGTTCTATCACTTCACATCGAGCACATTGTTTTACAGTTCAAACGGATTGAGCGGATACGGTGGATTTGATATCGTGAAATCGTCGTTCAATGCGGATGACAATACGTGGTCGACACCGAAAAATCTCGATGCTCCGTTTAACTCATCGCGCGATGACGCTTATTTTACGATGGACCGTTTGCAGCAGCACGGATATTTTTCATCGGACCGGGAACATTGTGAGCAATGCGGACCGGGAAGCGGGTACTGCTACAAAGCATATTCATTCCAGAATGAGCCGCTGAAGTTTGCCATCAAAGGACATGTGTACAACATTGAAACCAATGAACCGATCAGCAATGCGTTGTTGACGTTCAAGGATGTCCGCGGAGACAACGAACCGTTTTACATTATCACGGACAGTGTGGGTTATTATGAATCGGAGCTGACGCTGAACCAGGAATTGTACATCAAGGCGCAGAAAAATAAATACTTCGGTGATGCAACGAACATTTCTACGGTGGGACTGACGGATGATTCGTTGTTCATTCATGATTTCTACCTGACGCCAATTCCTGTTGGTGAAATCACCATTCCGGGAATTGAGTACGATTACAATAAGGCTACGCTTCGTCCTGAATCCATGAAGATCCTTGATGATCTTGCTGCGTTCCTGGAATTGAATGATAACCTCAGCGTGGAGATCGGTTCGCATACAGATGCACGCGGTACTGATACCTACAACCAGGATCTTTCGCAGCGACGCGCAAAGAGTTGTGTGGATTACCTGATCTCAAAAGGAATTGCTGCAGATCGTTTGGTGGCAACAGGCTTTGGAGAAACAAAGCCCCTGATCACCGAGAAGGACATAGCTGCAATGGCTACCAATGAAGAACGTGAAGC
>DATHKF010000526.1:0-2431 GCA_035489505.1 Bacteroidia bacterium
GTCTACTGGGCACATCGGAAAACTGGTTTTTGAATGTGACATGAATGCGCAGGGTGAAATTGCGTGTACAGGACAAGCCTTCGGTTCGGTTGATTTTGATCCGGGCGCGGGAACAGTTCCATACACTGCGAGCCATACCCTGTTCGGCGATTTTTTCGTAGCACATTATTCCAGCACCGGTGCTTATATCTGGCATTTCGCATCCGGACACGTGGTTGCGGAAAGCTCGGGCACGTCTGTGCGTTTCGACCAGGCCGGCAACATTTACGTCACCGGCATGTGTGCGGGATTGGTTGATCTTGATCCGTCGCAGACCATTGTTTACAACAATAGTGTAGGAAGTTTTCTTGCAAAATACAGCGGCGGTGCATTGAGCTGGTCGCGGAGCGGTGGAGAAAACATGGTGCTCGATGCAGCCGACAACGTGTACCTGCTGAGTATTTACGGAACCACATGCCTGAGCCCTTCGGGTGTGCAATACTGGAACGCACCTGTTGCAGCACAGGAATACGTTGGTGCATGTGTGGCCCTTTCTTCCAATGGAAAAATTCATCTCGCGTGGGGACACGTAACGTCTGAAGATGTTGATCCGGGTGCAGGTGTGATCTCCACCACGTGGTATCCTACCGGAACAAGTTACATTGTGCTAAGTCTTGTGCATCTCAGCACCGGCACCGAAAACGAATCCACCGAAACGCAGGTCGATGTGTATCCGAATCCGGCCAGCCAGTTCATTATCATTACAGGAAGTAATTCAAATGCATTCGTGATATATAATTCCGCAGGACAGCAGGTTCGCAGTCAAGCTGCAACCGGAACACAAACACGCATGACTATTTCCGATCTTCCCGCTGGAGTATATTTCCTGCACGGAACAAACGAAGCGTATATCCGTTCATTTACAGTAACGCGGTGATCAATTAAACTTTCCCAAAACCAAAATCCAAACCCGCATGAAAAAACTCTACGTACTTTTTGCTGCACTGATTACAACCGCATCGGTGAATGCCCAGGTTGTCTATGACTGGCATCACACCACCGGCGACACTGCGCAGGCATCGTATGACAACCGCATTGTCAACCTGGCTACAAGTGACAGCAATTACGTGTATGTAGCCGCAAATTCGCACGGCCTGACCGATCTTGATCCGGGAGCCGGAACAGTGATCGTTACCAATACCGCGAACATGGAAGGATATATTGCTGTATACAATACAAACGGCGCGTATGTACGTTCCTGGTGCCTGGTCACAACCGGCGCCGGTGCCTATTCGAGTATGCGCAAAATGTATATCGCAGGCAACGGAGACGTACTCGTGGTTGGTAATTTTCGCGGAACAACAGATCTTGATCCAGGTGCGGGAAATTTTCCAGTCACTTCTGCCAACGGTGATGCATTTTTTGCGCGTTACACAAAACTCGGTCAATTGATCTGGGGGACTTCATGGAATCTTCCTTCCACGCAGCGTCTCATTTTGAACACCGTTACTGAAATTGGCGGAGAGATTGCCATTGGCGGAACGTTTATGGTGGTTAATGTCGGCACAGATTCTGTTGATCTTGATCCCGGCGCAGGAGTTGACCGTTACATTGGATACGGCAATGCGGGCGGGCATGGTTTCATTTCACGTTTTACATCCAGCGGAAATTACAACTGGTCCATTCCTTACATCGGCCTTGGAGTTTACGGTTTGGATATGACAGCGCAAGGTGAAATGGCCTGCACAGGTACCACCGCCTACACGACAGATTTTGATCCGGGCCCGGGTGTAGCTTCATACACCGCTGTTGTTGGATTTCCCGGCTTCGGCGATTTTTATGTTGCACGTTATGCCTCGAACGGCGATTACCTCTGGCATTACGCAAGCGGAAATATCAACCAGGAAGGATGTGGCCTCGATTGCCGCTTCGACCAGGCGAACAATATTTACGTCGTTGGCTTGTGCGGTGCGCCCATTGATCTTGCCCCGGGAAACGCTAACGTAGTGGTGAACACCAGCGGAACTTTTGTCGCCAAATACCTCACGTCAAATCTCCTCGACTGGGCACGCAATGGCGGAATTGCACTCGAACTGGATGCACTGGACAATGTATATGTAGGTCACATGAGCGGCATCGAGTGTTTTGATCCTGCCGGACAATCGTATTGGTCGGCGCCGGTTGCCATGATGGATCCCTTTATGGGCAGCGTTGCGCTCTCGCAAAACGGAAAAATCCACCTGGCTTTTCAGCATTACTTCCAGCAGGATGTTGATCCCGGTGCAGGAACAATCAACACCACTTTTTCGGCAAACGGTTCTACGTACGTTGTGCTCACACTTGGTCTGCTGAGTACAAACATGACGGACACGCCTGTTGCAACTTCGCTGAATGTTTTTCCAAATCCTGCGACCGATCATTTCGTATTCACCGGTGATGCAAACGGCGCCAC
>DATHKF010000527.1:0-2830 GCA_035489505.1 Bacteroidia bacterium
CTGTTTCATTTGGGTCAGGTTGCTTCGGTTAAGGGCAAAATGCATGCCGGAAAGCGGGAGAAGCGTAGCAAATATAGGAAATCGGAGATGTGAAACCATCGAAAAATTGGCCAAAACGGGGTGTCCACTCAACGAGTTCCGGCACCTTGCTGCGAGGAAATTACTCACTCAAGCCGGCCACGTATGAGCCTAAGCTAGCCGCTGATTTCGCAGATTCCGCAGATGCGATACTGGTCAAAAATTTGAATTGATTTGAATCAAATCGCGCAGCGATTATGAATTCTTTCAGAATTGTAGCTTACGCAATCTGCGGCATCTGCGCAATCTGCGGCAAAAAAAGGTGGTGTCTCAGTTTGAGCATTTGATATTTTGACACGGTCCCGATAGCAATCGGAGAGCTAAAAGAAGCACGAAACCCGTTCTATGCCCGGGCGCTCACGGCGCGTTACCGTTATCTCGCCGTGCGCGCCTGGGCTTAGAATAAGAAAGGCCATAAAAATGCGCCGTGTCGCCGTGTCAAAAAGCAAAGTGAGACACTACCAAAAAAAACATTGAACTACTTTTTGGCCAGAATCTTCATATCGGAGACCTCCACGACCTGCTTCGGATAACCTTTCTGCACCGCGTTAATCATGGCCCGGGCAACATCCCTGAGATGCAATGTTGTTCGCGGAAAGAACGGCGCCAGAACCGGCACCAGGATTCTGAACAGGCGTTTTACATTCACCTGGCCCTTGACCGGCTTCATAATCCCCGGCCGGAAACTGAACGATTGTTTAAACGGCATTTTCGCCAGAGCATTTTCAGTTTTTCCCTTCACGCGCGCCCACATCACTTTGCCTTTTTCGGAACTGTCTGTGGCCGCCCCGGAAACAAAAATGAAACTCATACCGGGATTTGCGTCCAGTACTGCTTTCGCAAAAGCCATCGTCGTATCGTAGGTGATGCGGGTGTACTCGTCTTCCTTCAGGCCAACCGAACTGATTCCTGCACAATAGAAACAGGCATCATAGCCTTTCAGCTCTTCTGAAAATTTATGGAGGTTCAGGAAATCAGGTACGATGAGTTCTTTCAGTTTCGGGTGCTTCAGCGCGTAATGCCTGCGGTTAACCAGCAAGACTTCCGTTACCTCCGGATGCGCCAGGCATTCCAGCAAAACGCCTTCACCTACCATGCCCGTGGATCCGGTTATAATCACCTTCATACTCATTGTTGTTTTTTTGAACTGTATAAAACGTCCCTGCTTTCCAATCTCGTATCCAGGAGGTCGTTTGGCGCCGATTTATATTTTACGCCACCAGTCTGATGCGTCAAGGGTCTTAACCCCGCGAGACCTCTTAAGGCTCGCGGGGTTAGGACCCTTGACATAAAATTTTTCGGTGAAGTGCTAAAGCAATCCCTTGATGATCGACTCCACACTTACACCCTCCGCTTCGGCTTTGTAGTTCCGCACGATACGGTGACGCAAAATCGGGTAAGCTACAGCGCGTACGTCTTCGATATCCGGCGAGTATTTTCCGGAAACCACCGCGTGGCATTTTGCACCAAGCACGAGGTATTGCGATGCGCGTGGGCCGGCACCCCAGGAGAGCAAACGGTTTACATCGGCGCTGGCGTTTTCTGTATTCGGACGTGTTTTGGTGGCCAGTTTCACGGCGTATTCCAATACGTTTTCCGGAACAGGTACGCGACGCACGAGATCCTGGATAAACATGATTTCGTCGGCTCCAAGTACTTTCTCAGGAACAACGGTAGCCTGGGATGTAGTCTGGCGTACGATTTCAATTTCTTCTTTGTACGACGGATAATCCAGCCATACGTTGAACATAAAACGGTCGAGCTGCGCTTCCGGAAGTGGGTAGGTTCCCTCCTGCTCGATCGGGTTTTGCGTAGCGAGTACGAAGAAAGGCTTGTCGAGCGTGTACCGTTTTCCGGCTGCTGTGATGGCGCGCTCCTGCATCGCTTCGAGAAGCGCTGATTGTGTTTTCGGAGGTGTACGGTTGATCTCATCGGCGAGGATAATGTTCGCGAAGAGCGGGCCTTTTACGAATTTGAAATTTCGTGATTCATCAAGAATTTCCGTTCCGATGATATCCGAAGGCATCAGATCGGGAGTAAACTGGATGCGGTTGTACGTCAATCCCAGCGACTGTGCGATGGTATTTACGAGCAACGTTTTTGCAAGACCGGGAACACCAACGAGCAGGCAATGTCCGTTCGAGAAAATGGAAATGAGAACGTCTTTCACCACGTCATCCTGTCCAACAATTACTTTGTGGATCTCATTGGAAAGTTTCTTGTACTTATCCTGGAAGTAATCTACTGCTTCAACGTCGTTCTTGAACTGCATATTCGGAAATGTATTTATCTGTTCTGATTCAAAGATTCAAAATTCAACGATTCAAAAATTGGCCGGCACGTTAAATAATCACATTATACACCGGAATCGTCGCTATGCCTGAGCATGTGCGAATGGCTCAATTTTTGAATTTTGAATCTTTGAATCACTTAATATACTGCACCCACGGGTACCGGAACGTGTAATTCCTGTAATCCGCCACGATCCAGATGTGGGTATATGGCAATACGCTCAGCACCCATTTCCGCATTTTTGCCTCCTGTTTTTCCTGCAAAGCAAGATCCTGGATGAGCTGATAATCGTCTTTCAGGTTGGCCTTGTGCGGTTCAGAACGCGACTTGAGCCAAAGTACGCGATACGCTACTTTTCCGTCCATGGTGAAACACTGGTGAGCGGATGAATACTGCCCTACCTGCATGGCTGTAACGATCACCGGGAAAGTCTCGTTCGGGTCAATCTGCCCGAGAATAT